>JAJXWE010000473.1 GCA_021781775.1 Pseudomonadota bacterium
ACGCGGCGCGGATGCTGCAGGCCAGCGAGCAGAAACACCACCCCCAGGCTCACGATGCCGATGCGCTGGAAGATGCAAAGCGGACACGGATCGAGGTGCAGATCGAACTGCGCATAGAGCGCGTAGGCGAGCAGGGCGACGCAGAGCGCGAAACCGGTCAGGTTCACCGGACGGCGCAGCGCATCACGCGCGAATGCCGAGCGCAGCGAGCCGATCGCGCTCATGGCGTCTCTGCCCCGCGCGCATCGGCCGCGGCATTTCGCTGACTGAGCGCGCGCTCGACGTCATCGAGGGACGTGTGGCGCACGTCCTTGCCGTAGACCATGTAGATGACGTATTCGGCGATATTCTTGGCGTGATCGCCGATCCGCTCCAGCGAGCGCACCACCCACATCACATCGAGCGCGCGGCGGATGGTGCGTGGATCCTCCATCATGAAGGTGATGCTCTGGCGCTGGATCGCCTCGTACTCCTCGTCGACCAGCCGGTCCTGGCGCGCCACCTGCAGCGCCGCCTCGGCGTCCATGCGCGCGAACGCATCGAGTGCCGCATGCACCATCTCGGTGACGATGCGCCCGAGATGCTTGATCTCGCGGTACTTGTCCGCCGGCCGCTCGAGCGCCGCCAGCCGCGAGGCGATATAGCCGATCTTCTCGCCCTCATCGCCCATGCGCTCGAGGTCGGTGATGGTCTTGATGATGGCCACGATCACGCGCAGGTCTCCGGCCGCGGGAGCGCGTGTGGCGAGGATACGGCTGCACTCCTCGTCGATCGACACCTCCATGTTGTTCACCTGGTGGTCGGCCAGCGCCACGGACTCCCCGAGGGCGCTGTCGGCCTCGAGCAGCGCGTTGATCGCCTTGTCGATCTGCTGCTCGACGAACCCGCCCATCGAGAGCACCTTGGTGCGCACGCGCTCGAGGTCCTCGTTGAAGCGACGGGAGATGTGATGAGTCAGGTCAGCGGTTTCCATCAGGCGGCACCTCTCGGATTGCCTGCGATCATAACCGAAGCGCCCGGCACTAGCCGCTCAGGCGCTCACCCTGCCCGGCCAGCACGCGCTCGGGCGGGAAGTGGCAGGTGAAGGTGCTGCCCTTGCCCACAGTGCTCGCGATCTCGAGCTCCGCCCCGTGGCGCTGCAGCACGTGCTTGACGATGGCCAGGCCGAGGCCCGATCCGCCGGTGACCCGCGATCGGCCCGGATCAACGCGGTAGAACCGCTCGGTGAGCCGCGGCAGGTGCTCGGCCGGGATGCCGATGCCGGTGTCGCTGACGGCGAAGTGTCCACCCTCGAAATCGCTCCACCAGTGCATCTCGATCGAGCCATCGGGCGGGGTGTACTTGGCGGCGTTGTCGACCAAGTTGGCAAACGCCGAGTGGATCTCCGACTCCTTGCCGACCAGCGCCGCGTCCGAGTCGATCCGCAGGCGGACCTCGCGCGGGTGCACCGGCCGGGCGAGGACGTCCCGGCGCAGCAGCGCCATCAGCCCGGCGACATCGAGCGGCTCGCCACCGGCGCGCTCGTCGGTCTCCTCCAGGCGCGACAGCTCGAGCAGGTCGCGCACGATGGCCGTCATGCGCTCGGCCTGGCGACGCATCTCGGCGATGGGCGTGGCGAACTCCGGATCGAGTCCCGGGTCCTGAGCGAGCGTCTCGAGGTAGCCGGAGATCACGGTGAGCGGCGAGCGCAGCTCGTGCGAGGCATTGGCCACGAAATCCCGCCGCACCGCCTCGAGTCGCATCTGCCGGGACACGTCCGCCGCCAGCAACAGCTGCTGGCCGTCCCCGTAGGCGACCAGCTGCACCGAGAGGTAGCTGTCCGGCGGGCTCGAGCGGCGCACCACCACCGGGTTGGCGTAATCGCCCTTCTCGAGATAGCGGCCGAACTGCGGTTCGCGCAGCAGGTTCTCGATGCGCACGCCGACATCGACCGCGTGGCGCAGTCCGAGCAGGCGCGCGGCCATGCGATTGAACCAGACGATCTCGCGCTGCGCGTTGAGGATGACCACCCCGTTCGGCAGCGCTGCGGTCGACAGCTGCAGCTGGCGCATCAGCTGCACGAAGCGCTCCTTGTGGAAGCGCTTGCGCCGGTGCAGGCGCGCGATGAGCGAGATGACCGTTCCCCATACGCCGCGCGCCTCGGGCGGCTCGGCAACGCTGCGGTGCTGCAGCCACCACTCGACCCGGTAGAGCATGGCCAGGGACCACAGCAGATACGCCCCGAGGGCGAGCGCGGCGCCGCCCCAGGGCCGCCTGAGCAGTGCCCCGAGCAGCAGCCCGACGAGCGCCACGCCAGCGACCCGGGTCGCGGCGTAGCCGAGCGCCTGGGTGGCCGGCCGCATCACTCCGCCTTGGCGGAGAAGCGGTAGCCCGAGCCGCGAACGGTCTGCACGAAGCGCTCCAGGCCGAACCTCTCGAGCGACTTGCGCAGGCGGCGCACGTGCACGTCGATGGTGCGCTCCTCGACGTAGACGTTTCCGCCCCAGAGCCGGTCGAGCAGCTGCTCGCGGCTGAACACCCGCTCGGGGTGGGTCATGAAGAACTCGAGCATGCGGTACTCGGTCGGACCGAGCGCGACGGTCTGCTCCCCAACGGTGATGCGCTGACCCTGCTGGTCGAGCTTCAGCGCC
The DNA here is from genome assembly GCA_021781775.1 of Pseudomonadota bacterium. Taxonomy (GTDB): domain Bacteria; phylum Pseudomonadota; class Gammaproteobacteria; order Steroidobacterales; family Steroidobacteraceae; genus 13-2-20CM-66-19. The sequence goes on from JAJXWE010000473.1 coordinate 2,631, forward strand.
TCGAACTCGACCACGTGATCCAGACTGACCGCCCCGGAACGGCG
>JAJXWE010000474.1 GCA_021781775.1 Pseudomonadota bacterium
CCACCACGTCCGCGGTGGCGACGAGACGGGCGATGATCTGCTGGGCGGACGGATGCGTGAGCTCGAGCGCGAGCGATCGCTTGTTACAGGCGGTCTGAAACAGCACCGCGCCTTCACCACCGGCCGTGATGGGGGCGATGAACCGGTCTTCGCCACCGCCGCGCCGCTCGATGCGGATCACGTCCGCGCCGAGATAGCCGAGCAGCGTCGCGCAGTAGGGTCCGGCGACATACCGCCCGAAATCGAGTACTCGAACGTTATTCAGTAGCATATTGCCTACAGGAGCCCCCATGGACTTTCGACTGACCGACGAACAGACCGCTTTGCAGGCTGCGGCCCGGCAGTATGTGCGCGAGCGGCTGATGCCGCTCGCGGCCGAGATCGATCGGCAGGACAGCCCGCCGCCGCACGCCTTGGTGCGCGAATACGCCGAGATGGGTTTCCTCGGCCTGAACGTGAGCCCCGAGTACGGCGGCCTCGGCCTCAGCAATCTCGATGCGCTGATCGTGCTCGAGGAATTCGGCAAGTGCTCCTCCGCGCTTGCCTTTCCGGTGTTCGAGTCGTGCGTCGGACCGGTGCGCTCGGTGGAGCACTTCGCCGGCGAGGCCCTGCGCCGGCGCATCATCCCGCGTGTCTGCAGCGGCGAGATGATCGTGGCTGTCTCGATGTCCGAGCCGCAGGCCGGCTCGGCGCTCAGTGATCTGACGACGCGCGCCGAAGTGCGCGCCGACCGCGTGGTGCTGAACGGGACGAAGCGCTGGTGCTCCGGCGGAGGCCACGCGGACGCTTACGTGGTCTACTGCCGCATGAGCGCCGATCCCGGCGCCAAGGGCATCGGGGCGGTTCTGGTGGAAAAGGACGCGCCCGGATTGACCTTCGGCGCACGCGAGAATCTCATGGGGTTTCGCGGCGTACCGAGCAGCGATCTGTATTTCGACGAGTGTGCGGTGCCCGTCGAGAACGTCATCGTGCCGGCCGGCGGCTTCAAGAAGCTGATGGAGACGTTCGATCTGGAGCGCTGCGGCAATGCCACCATGGCGCTCTCCCAGGCCAGCGGCGCGCTCGAGGACGTCATCGCCTATGTCCAGGAGCGCAAGCAGTTCGGCAAACCCCTGGTCGACTTTCAGGCCGTGCAGCTGAAGCTCGCTGAGATGCAGATGAAGGTAGAGGCCGCGCGACTGCTGATCTGGCGCGCGGTCGCCAGTGCCAGCGAAGCCCTGCCGAATGCGCTCGATTCCTCGGTCGCCAAGTGCTTCGCCAATGAGACGGCGCGAGAGGTTTGCGGCCATGCGGTGCAGCTGATGGGCGGTTACGGCTATTCGCGCGAATTCCCCATGGAGCGCCGCCTGCGTGACGCGTGGGGTTGGGGCATCGCCGGCGGCGCGATCGACATCCAGAAGGTCAACATTGCCTCGGCCATGATCGGGCGCCGCTTCGATCAACGCCGCTAGGAACGCCCGGACTGCGCGGAGTCCGCCGGTGCGAGGGCGATCTCGATCCTGCCATCGACCACCCGCACGACGTGCCGCACCAACGGCTGGGTCGCGGGCGCGCCGAGCACCCGGCCGTCGCGTACATCGAATGAGGCGCCATGCAACGGGCAGATCAGCCGCACGCCGCGCAACCGGCCCTCGTGCATACGCGCGTAGGCATGCGTGCAGATATTGTCTAGGGCGAACACGCCCTCGCGCGTACGGCAGATCAGCACCTCGCGTCCGGCCACGGTCACACAGCGCATGGCGCCTTCCGGGAGCTCCTGGAGAGCGGCAGCCGGGTGGAAATTCTCGTCGGTCAACGTTCGCTGCCACTCACGGACCCTAGGGGCCGAAGATGCTACTGTACCGCAGACGTCCAAAAACAAACAGTCGTGACTGTTTCTTTTACGGGACACCTGGACTATGATGTCGCGTCATGTGAGGGGGAAGTCCATGACGAAAATCACGTTCATTGCGAGAATGACCGTCAAGCCGGAGTGCGAGCGGGATTTCATCGCGCTCTGCCACACGCTCGAGCAGTACGTGCGCGCGAACGAGCCCGACACCCTGGCCTACGAATTCTACCGGCTGCGCGAGCCGAACCGCTTCGCAGTGCTCGAGTCTTTCCGGGACGAGCAGGCCGAGCACCACCACATGAGCTCGGCGATGCTCGCGCAGATCGCTCCGCAGATCGCCGCGTGCCTCGACGGCACGTGGGTTCGAGAATTCTTCGATTCCCTGTAAGTCGCCGCGATGTCAACGCTCAAGAACTCTCCACGCAGCGAGTCGCTGCGTTCGGTTCGGATTCAGGTCACCACGCTCGGCGATTTACTGCTGACGGCCGCTGACCGCTATCCCGATTCCCCGGCGCTCATTCTTCCCGGCCAGCGCATGACCTACGGCGACCTCGCTGCGAACGCGCTGCGGCGCGCCCGCAGCCTGCAGGCCCTTGGCGTGCAGCCGCACGACCACGTGGGGCTGCTGCTGCCGACGTCCTTCGAATTCGTCGAGATGCTCTTCGCAATCGCGCTGTGCGGCGCGGTCGCGGTGCCGATGAATGCGCGTTACCGGCACAACGAGCTCGCCTACGTCATCGAGAACGGCGATCTTGTCGCGGTGTTCACCACCGACCGGATCGCCGAGCAGGTGAATTTCGTCGAGCGACTGACGAACGCGCTGCCGGAGCTGAAAGA
>JAJXWE010000014.1:0-717 GCA_021781775.1 Pseudomonadota bacterium
ACCGAAAGCCGCTTCCCGGCGAGCGGATGGCATGGCGGATCGATTCAGAAGCCGCCGGCCCGCTCGGGGCTCCTCACGTATCGCCGCATCGGTTTACCCGCCCATGCCACCTGCGCGCCGGCTGGCCGGGGTGTGCGGCGCAGGCGATTTTCAGGCATCCGCCGCATCCGGGCGATACGGGGCTGGCTCGACGGGCAGACCAGGGCGTGCCGATCGTGCATTCGAGCGATGCTTAAGTGAATGTCCGTTGCGTTCAAGCGCCTTGGTAACGTTGCGGGCAAGCTACAGGGACGCGCGCCGCCGGGAGGGCGGCTGTCTCTTGATTTTTTAAGTGGATGTGTGACCATGCCGCCAAGGGGGATCTGATCGTAGAGACAGCGCCTAATTGCGCAGGATGCGGCCATCCGCGCACTGCTGCTGCGATCTGTCTTTATGACGTCTCAACCTGCTGCGCCATCGATTGTGACTTTGGAACTCGCGAACCCCTATCAGATTTGCTTCGACGCCACAACCAGCCCTCGCGGACCGGCGTCGCGGCAGGGATGATCAGGTGAATAGCGCCCCGGAACCGTTCGGCACGGTGCAGACCGCACTCGATCACGCATTCCGGTTGCTCGATACCCGTCCGGCGCTCGCTGTAGAGCAGGCGAACGAGATCCTCAAGGCCGTGCCCCAGCAGCGCGAGGCGCTGCTGCTCCTCGGTGTCGCCCTGCGCAA
>JAJXWE010000014.1:727-12279 GCA_021781775.1 Pseudomonadota bacterium
CTGCACCGTCCGTCGACGGACGGTGCAGCTTCGGTGCTGCGCAGGCTGTGCGAGGCGCACCCCGGTTGGGGGTCTGCGCAGCAGGAACTTGCTGAAGCGCTCCGCGCGCTCGGACAGAGCGAGGCAGCCATCGAGGCGCTGCGGCGTGCGGTGGCGCTGCAGCCCGACTCGCCGTCGGCCTGTCTCGCGCTGGCAGACCACTTAACCGCAGCCGGTAACGGACCGGAAGGCGACGCCGCGTATGCGCGCTATATCAAGACGGCAGCCCGCGATCCGCACCTTCGCAAAGCCGCCGTCGCGCTCAATGCGAATCGGGTTCCCGAAGCCCAGACGCTGTTGCGCGAACATCTGGTCCGCCACCCGACCGACGTCGCGGCACTGCGCATGCTGGCGGAGACGGCCGCGCGTCTGCTGCGCTACCGGGAGGCGCGAATACTCCTGGAGCGCTGTCTGGCGCTCGCGCCGGGATTCGATGCGGCCCGGCACAACTACGCGACGGTCCTTAACCGCGAGGGAAGATCTGAGCAGGCACTCAGCCAGTGCGACCAACTGCTCGCAAAGGAGCCGGAGAATCCCGGTTATCGCAGCCTCCGCGCTGCCATCTCGGCGAATCTTGGCAACTATGCGGATGCGATCGCGGGGTATGAATCGGTGCTCGCACAGTACCCACAGCAGCCGAAGCTGTGGATGAGCTACGGCCATGCGCTCAGAACCACCGGCAAGATACCCGAGTGCATCAACGCGTATCAGCGCGCCTTATCGATGGAGCCGGCGCTTGGTGAAGCGTGGTGGAGCCTTGCGAACCTGAAGACGTTTCGCTTCAGCGATGCCGACGTGCGTACCATGCGCGAAGCGCTTGCGACCGACCGTCTCGACGACGATGACCGACTGCACTTCGAATTCGCGCTCGGCAAGGCGCTCGAGGACGCCGCCTCATACGAAGAATCGTTTGCCCACTACGCGAGGGGCAATGCACTGCGCCGCAAAGCGCACGGCTATGACCCGGAGGAAAATACCGGTTTCGTTGGCCGTGCGAAGCAGCTGTTCACGACCCGGTTCTTCGCCGAGCGCGTCGGATCCGGTGCGCAGGCGCCCGATCCGATCTTCATTGTGGGTTTGCCGCGCGCGGGCTCGACATTGATTGAACAGATCCTTGCCAGTCATCCGCTCGTCGAAGGAACGATGGAGCTGCCTGAATTGCCGAAAATTGCCCGCGAGCTCGCAGGTCCGACGGAGGAGCAGGAGGAAGGGGCATTTCTGAAAACGGTCGCCTCGCTTGAGCGCGACGAGCTACGCGCACTCGGCGAGCGATACCTGACCGAGACCCGTGTCACGCGCAAAACCGACGCGCCGTTCTTTATCGACAAGATGCCGAATAACTGCTTCTACGTCGGCCTGATTCAACTCATTCTGCCGAACGCTGTGATCATCGATGCGCGGCGCCATCCGCTCGCCTGCGGTTTCTCGTGCTTCAAGCAGAACTTTGCGCGCGGTCAGTGGTTTACCTACGGACTCGAGGACATCGGGCGTTACTATCGCGATTACGTCGAGATGATAGCCCATTACGATGCCGTTCTCCCCGGCCGGGTCTGTCGGGTACTCTACGAGAGCATGATCTCGGACACCGAGGCTGAAATCCGCCGGCTCCTGGCGCACTGCCGACTGCCGTTTCATGCTGAATGCTTGCGGTTTTACGAGAACGAGCGGGCGGTGCGCACGGCCAGTTCCGAGCAGGTGCGCCAGCCCATTTTTCGCGAGGCGATCGACCAGTGGCGTCATTACGAACCCTGGCTCGGGCCGTTGAAGAGTGCTCTTGGAGAGATACTCACTGAATATCCACGGGTTCCGCATTTGCATTGAGACCGCGGCCGCGGCGGGGTGGAACCCACCTGACACGGTTGCACAATTGATCGATCACGATATGGGGAGTCAAAAATGACGCGCAGTCGACGTAGAAAGCTGGTTCGCGAACAGGTCAATCCGCACGGCAGAGAGGCATTGCGGGCGATTGTTCGGGCCGCTCTGCCGGTCGCATCCGCACTGTTCGCAGTCATCCCGGCGGCCCGGGCGCAGCAAGCCTCGACCTCGGACACGCTGCAGACCATCGTAGTCACGGCGCAGAAGGTTCAGCAGAATCTGCAGAACGTGCCGATCGCGGTCGAGGCATTCGACAATCGCACACTGCGACGGCTCAATATTACCGACATCGACGATTACGTCGAATTCGCGCCGACCATCTCATATGTGCGCAGCCAGGGTGAGGGCGGAAACGGCGAGCCTGGCTCGGCGCTGATCTATATGCGGGGCGTGGTGAGCGGTGGCGACGGCAACCATTCCGGCTCCGAGCCGAGCGTGGGCGTGTATCTCGACGAGCAACCCGTAACCACCATTACCGGCCAGGTGCCGCTGCACCTGTACGACATCAGCCGCATCGAGGTGCTGGAGGGCCCCCAGGGTACCCTCTACGGAGCGAGTTCCGAAGCAGGCACGGTGCGCATCATCACCAACAAGCCGGATCCCAGCAAGTTCTCGGCCGGCTACGACATCCAGGGAACACAGATACAGGGTGGCGGTCCGGGTGGGACGGTGCAGGGCTTCGTAAACATTCCGCTGTGGCAGGGTGCAGCGGTCCGTCTGGTTGGCTGGGACGAGCACGACGGCGGATTTATTAGTAACGTCGCCGGTACGGATGCCAATGGATGCATCACGAATGGTGTGCGTACGTTCCCGAGCTGGGCGGGTCAGACAGCCGGTAGCTATAAAATCGGTACGGGACAAGGCTCGGTCGCTCCGTGTGCGACCGGTGCGCCGATTGGTGCCGGGGCGATTACCAACGCGCCGTGGCGGAGCAAGAATTACAACACTGTTGATACTCGGGGAGGTCGCGCAGAGCTCTTATTCCATATCGGCAAAGACTGGACGATTTCGCCGACGTTCCAGGGCGAGTCGGACACCAGCACCGGAAGCTTCGGGTACGACCCTCAGGTGGGTTATCTGAAGATCGTGCATTTCGGGCCGGAAAACTCTAGCGACAAGTGGCAGCAGACCGCGCTCACCATCGAGGGCAAGGTCAGCAATTTCGATATCGTCTACGCCGGTGGTTACCTTAAGCGCACCCAGCATTCGATAGCCGACTACAGCGATTACTCGGAATTCTACGACCGCGTCTACGGTTCTGGCGCTTATTACACGGGCAACAATGGACTGCCGATCATGCCGCAGCAGTTCGTGGTTGGGGGCGGAAATTTCGAGCTCTGGAGTCAGGAGCTTCGTGTGACCACGCCACTCAACAAGCCAGTTCACGCGACGTTTGGCGGATTCCTCGAGCGACAGATGCACAACATCTGGCAGCTCTATACGATGCCGGGCTATGGCTGGACAAACATCAACGGCGGTAATCCCAACGGGCTCGCGACCAATCTGTCGATACCGGGATTCCCGAACGCGATCTGGCTCACCGACGAGCAGCGCGTGGATAGGGACCGGGCGGTCTACGGCCAGGTGACCTGGGACATCACTCACCAGTGGCACTTGACCGGGGGATTGCGCTGGTACAGCTACAAGAACTCTCTGTTTGGCTTCTATGGCTTCAACAAGAACTTCTTTTCTGGCGAGGGAACCGGAACGTGCACCGGTCCGGCAGTGCTGAAGAACACGCCCTGCACCGACCTTAATGCCACGACCAGTGCGACGGGGACGGTCCCGAGAGTCAATCTGACGTACCAGATCACTCCTAACGCCATGGTGTATGCGACGTATTCGAAGGGATTTCGACCTGGCGGCGTCAACCGGATCGGCGGCAATATTCCGTATAAGGCGGATTTTCTCGTCAACTACGAAATCGGCTGGAAGACTCAATGGTTCGAGAATCGGCTGCGTTGGAACGGCTCGCTGTTCTGGGAAAATTGGAATAACTTCCAGTTCTCATTCCTCGGGCCGAACAGCGTTACCGAGATTGCCAACGGCGGCAACGCTCGCATCAAGGGCGTAGAGACGAGCGTTGCCTGGCTCGCCACGCGGCATCTGTACCTGAGCACGGATTTCACGTTCCTCGATCCGGTGCTGACGCAGAACTATTGCGGTCAGATCGGCGTCACGAGCTGTGCGAATCTGGTCACCTATGGACCGTTCCTGCCGGGAGGCCAGCTGGTCGGACCGCTCGCCGCGGCGGGAAGCAACCTGCCGGTGACGCCGAAGTTCAAGGGGAATTTCGTCGCGCGCTATTCGATGTCGCTCAACCAGAACTGGAAGGGGTATCTGCAGCTCTCGGGCATGTATCAGACGCAGACCGCGCCGGTGCTGCGGGCCGATGAGGTCTCGGTCATCGGCAACATGCCGCCCTATGCGCTGTTCAATCTGAAGGTTGGTGCGGACGGCGCGAACGGCATGCGCGTCAGCTTCTTCATCAACAATCTCATGAACCGTGTGGCACAGCTGTCGCGCTATACGCAGACCAACCCGCGTATCGACAATCAGGTGTACATCGTGCCGATGCAGCCGCGGACCTTCGGAGTCGAGTTCAGCCAGGACTTCTAAGGCAAGCGTCCGCCGCTCCTTCCCGCCGGGGAAGGAGCGGCGGACGACGTTCGTCGTCAGTCCGGCTATGGAGATGCCGGACGCACCCCGGGACGTGGCGCACCTGGCGGGTGGTCACGCTCCCGTGACACGCGCTCGCAGCCGATCGATCTGCGGCGCAACGGCGTGCGCCGCTGCGGGCCATTGCAGATCGAGCGGGAACTTGAGACGCTTGCGCCTGCGGCGCAGGGCCGCGCAGATCCGGTGCACATCGGCCGTGTCGGAGCGTCTGGAATTGGGGCCGCTCGAGCTCAAGGTCCTGGAGTCACTCTGGGGCCGGGGGCGGGCGGCGACCGTGCGGCATGTGCAGCCGTCGTTCCCCGGACTCGCCTACACGACGCTGATGACGACCCTGGATCGGCTGTATCGCAAGGGAGTGCTGCGGCGCTGCCGTCTCGGCCGTGCTTTTGGCTATGAGCCACGCTGCTCCCGCGACGAGCTGTTCGGAGATATCATGTCCGGGCAGGTGAGCGATCTGCTGGCGAGCTGTCACGACAGCACCGCGCTGCTGTCGACCCTGGTGCAGGCGGTCGGCCATGCCGATGCCGAGTTGCTCGATGAGCTCGAGGCACTGGTTCGCACCGAGCGTCGGCGGCTGAGGTCCGACGACAAATGAGCTTCGACGTCACGCTCACCCTGGTGGTGCTGGCGAGCTTCGGCCTCGCCAACGTGCTGCTCTCGGGGCTGCTCGCCCTCGGTTGGCGGCTCGGACTGATCGCGCGCATGGTGCGTGCGGACGCGATCCTCGGCATCCGTCTGGTGCCAGCAGTCGGTTCGGCGCTTCTGGCCCTGACGATCGTGCTGCCGGCGTTCCTGCGTGACGAGCCTCCGCATGCGCACGACCGCCCGGGCGCGTTACTGATCGTCTCGGCAGCGCTGGCGGTCCTTGCGCTTATGGACGGTCTGCGGCGGGGCCGGCGGGCCTGGCGGGCGGCTCGGGAACTGGTGCCGGACGCAGCGCCGCTCGAGCGGTCTACGGCCGTGCAGGCCGAGGTGAGCGTCATCAATGTGACCGAGCCCGTGGTGGCGCTCGTCGGTGGGTGGCGGCAGCGCATCGTCGCGGCGCGCTGTGTCGAAGCCGCGTGCGACAGCGAGGAGTTCCGCCAGGTGATCGCACATGAGGCGGCCCACCGGGATGCCCGCGACAACCTGAAGCTCCTTGCCGTGCTGTCGATGCCGGACGTGCTGGCGTGGCTGCCCGCGGGCCGCGCGCTGACCGCGCAGTGGCGGGCCGCCACCGAGCTCGAGGCCGATGAGCGCGCGAGCGGTGCCGATCCTCGCAAGCGCGTGGCGCTGGCCTCCGCACTGATCAAGGTAGCGCGCCTGACCGTCGCGCGGGGCAGACCGCCACGAACGGTGCGCGCGTCCGGCCGTTTCGGCGGACTCGAGCACCGTATCCGGCGGCTGCTTGGCCCATCCACGGGCGGCGTGCGGGCATTCCCGGGACGGCGCGTCATGACCTCGACGCTGCTCGTCCCGCTGCTCGCCATGCCGCTGTATGCCCTGGTTCACCGGGTGATCGAAGTGTTGGTCGCCTTCGGACGTTGAGCGGCGGGCGCGCACGCGGCGCGCGGTGCGCTCTGCAGCGCGGCGGCCCGGACACTCGGCGCGAGCCGGCTCCCGGTGCTCATGACGGATCCTGTCGCGCACGGCGCGTGCGGGCAATAGTTCGGTCACGTTTGTGCGCTATGCTCCCGCCGCGATTCGGTGTGCCTGCGCCCGCGCCGAACCGCCCCGCCTTCCTGCGGTACGGAACGACGCGCGCAGCCTAAGGAGTGCCATGATCAGATCCCAATGCCACCACAATGGCCGCCTTGCGCGGTGGTCGCTCGGTCTCGCGCTCGGGGTGTGTCTGCCGGCCCTGGCGGTGAGCCCACCGGCCGAGCACACCGACCTCATCGCCCGGCCGGTGCAGATCACCGCAGCGAACCGCGCGCGCTACAGCGCGACGCTGCCCACCTGGCGGCGCGTGAGTCCGGTGGGCACGCTCGTCAGCACGCCCAATTTCCCCACCAAGGTGCTGAGTATGGCCGGGCACGTCCTCGTGCTGGCCAACGGTGCGACAGTCTTCCAGACGGTCACCTGGTACGGCCCGGACCTGCAGCGCCAGGCGCGCCTTGCGACCTTCACGGCCGTCGCCCCGGCGCACGCGACCGTCTCTACGTTCTCCGGCAGCTCCGCGCAGGTCATCGATCCGCTCCACGCGGGTGCGGCAGGCGCGGTGTACTCGACGAATCAGCCGGCGAAGGTGCGCGCCGCCGAGGCGCAGGCCACGGAGCGGGCCGAGGAGAACCCCGAGCCGATTGCGACCCGGGTCATCTCGCACAGCGATCTGTTCCAGGGTCTGGCCGCCGGGCGCGACGGAACGGTCTATGCCACCGGCGGGAACGCCGACAAGGTGTTCGCGCTGCGGATGCAGGCGGGCCGGGTGCGGGTCGTGCACGTGTATCGACTCACCTGGCAGCACTTCCCATCCAGCCAGTATCCGTACGCGTATCAAGGCAATCACGACCAGAAGCCCTTTCGCTTCTATCCCGACTCGGTGGTCGTGGGCCCGAACGGGCGGTACCTGTACGTCACGGGGCTGCTCGCCAACAGTCTGGCGCGCATCGACCTCAGCAGCGGCGCGACGCGCTACGTGAACGTCGGGCCGTTCCCGTTCGCCGTGGTGCTCGCCGACGGTGGTCACCGGCTTGCCGTGAGCGATTGGGCGGGCAGCGGAGTGACGGTCCTCGACCGACGGACCCTGCGCGTCCTCGGCACCGTCGCCACCGGTCCTGAGGTCGGCCCGCACACCGTGGCCGCCGGTGTGCATCCCACCGCAATGACCAGCGTGCCGAACGGGCCCGATGTCTGGGTGGCGGACGCTAATGCCGATGCGCTGGTACAGGTCGACACCCGTTCATTGAAAGCCGTCCGGGTCATCGACGATGGTCCTTACGCGGGCGCGCCGCCCGGCAGCTATCCGGACGCGCTGGCCGTGGCACGGGGCAAGCTGTTCGTCGCCAACGCCGGCAATGACGACGTGGCGGTCTACGATCTGGCCAACGGCAAGGCCCTGGGACTGATCCCCACGGGCTGGTACCCGAGCGACCTCGCCGTACGGCATGACAACCTGTACGTGGTGGCGGCCAAGGGACTGGGGACCGGGCCGAACCTTCAGTGGCAGTACATCGGCAACATGATGCACGGCCTGCTGCAGCGGGTGCCGTTGCAGGATCTGGCGCACGAGCTGCCGCGCTGGACGCATGAGGCGCTGCAGAGCGGCGGGTTCCTGCCCGCGCAACGGCGGACGATGGCGCAGCACAATGCCCGGACCACGGCGTTTCTGCGCCGCCACATTCATTACGTCGTGCTCATCCTGCACGAGAACAAGACGTTCGACGAGGATTTCGGCGAATACCGCGCGGCGGGCGCCTGGGCCGACCCGCGCTTCTCCCTGTATGGTCCGCGGGAGCTGCCGAACCTCTACCGCTGGGCCGCGCATGATGCGCTGTTCGCGAACTTCATGGCCGACGGCGAGGTCACGGCGCAGGGCCACCAGTGGACCGACGGCGCATCCGATTCGGACGTCGTGCAGCGTCTCTGGCCCGAGTACTACTCGGGTCGGACACTGGTGTGGAATGCCGGTCCGGGGGGAACTGGCGCACTGCACCCGAAAGCCTCGGCCAGCCATGATCCGTTCGAGTATGCCCACCGGCATCTCGGCGCCTATGCCAACCCGTGGATCAGCTACCCGCAGCGGCTATACTTGTTCAACGACCTGCTGGCGCACGGGGTGTCGTTCGAAGACTTCGGCGAGAACGTCACGCGCGCACGCGACGGCGTGATCCGCAGCGCCCTGATCGCACACGTCGATCAGACGTATCCCGGCTGGGACCGGCTGATCCGCGACGACAACCGGGTCGATGCGGCCCTCGCGTGGCTCAAGGCTCACCCTGGCAAGGCGTTCCCACACTTCATCTTCATCTGGTTGCCCGATGATCACACTGCGGGGTTGAAGGCGTGCTACTACAGCCCGGACTACTACGTGGCCGACAACGACCACGCCACCGCGCGATTGGTGCACTACCTTGCTGGGACACCCCAGTGGCGCCACATGGTGGTGTTCCTCGAGCAGGATGATGCGCAGAGCGGCGCTGACCACATCAATGCGCACCGCACGCTGGCGCTGGCGATGGGCCCCTGGGTCAAGTCCGCAGTACTGGACACGCAACCGCTCTCTCAGGTCAACATCGTGCGCAGCATCGAGGCGGTATTCGGTTTGCCGGCGATGTCGCAGTGGGATGCCAATTCCGAGGTCATTTCGGGCATCTGGCGCAGGACTGCGCGCGCCGAGGCCATGCCGGTGCTGCCCATGCAGGTTCCCGTGCAGTTCAACCCGGGCCGGTGCAGCGACCAGCTGCTCCTGCGGCGCGAGGCTGGAGCGGCGGGGCACGCGCTCACCCCCGAGTGGCTGAAGCAACACACCGATCCGCACGGCGCGCACGGTCCTGCGTTGAGCTCCCGCGAGGCATTCACGCCGACCTCGATCCTGAAGGTCGCGGGACCCGAGCAGCTGCGTCAGGAATGGATCGCGAGCAAGGGGCAGCGCAGCTACCGGGCTTTCCAGCAGTTTCTGCGTGAGTACGCTGCTGCGCACGGGAGTCCGGTCTCGGCGTACGAGGCGAACGACGGCGCGCTGCATTGAGGCCGCGCCCGATGGCCGGATGAGCCGCTCCCCCGCTCTGGCGCCAGAGCGGGGGGCATTCAGTCGGGCCTGCTTGGGGGGATCGGACGCGAGCGGATGCAGTACCTGTGCGTAGGCCGGCCGCGATATTCATGTGCGGCGGCACGTTCCGCGGACGCAGGCCTGCGGCGCGATTGACCGCGACGCACTGCTGGGGGGATGATTCGCATCCAGATACGGCCCAAAAATGGATTACAATCGTTTGCCGTTGATGAGTACGAACAATAAGCCGCAGTGCGGGACGCGATCGATCCACTGTCATCGACTGCCTCGAGGCGCCGCGCCGCGCAATCGCTCGCCGAGTGACACGCGCGTCGGCAGTCTGGTGTCGCCATGAGATATATCGAATCAAAAGAGCAAAGCGCCGAGTTGCTGCGCCTCACGTTGCCGCTGATGGTGCGGCAGACGGCCGCCTATCATCCCATCAGCTACACGATCTGGTATGAGCACGTTGCGGGCATCAACCCGCCGCTCAGCTCCGCGCTCGCGGCGCGGCTCGAGACCAACGAGCCGCTGAGCGACGATGAGGCATACCGGCTCTACGCGCGGCACGTCTCGGAGCGGGATGCGGCCGTGCTCGATCATCTGCAGCAACGCCTGCAGGACCTGCTCGACGACACCGCGCGGACCATCAACAGCGCGGGCGAAGACAGCGGGCACTTCACCCGCACGTTGCGCGAGAGCCGCTCGGATCTGGAGCAGGAGGCGACGACCGCGAAGATCCAGCAGGTGATCTCGCGCCTGTTGAGCGAAGCGCTGCGCATGGAGACGATGACCCAGATCCTGGCGGAGAAACTCGATGGCAGCACCCGCGAGGTCAGGGCGCTGACCGAACAGCTGCAGCGGGCGCAGACCGAGGCGGTCATCGACCCGTTGTGCGGTATCCACAACCGGCGCGGGTTTCTGCGCGAAGCGAAAGCGCTGCTCGAATCGAGCGCCGGCCTCGAGGGCAGCGCGATCGTGCTGGCGGACGTCGATCACTTCAAGCAGGTCAACGACACCTACGGACATCTGCTCGGCGACAAGGTGCTGCGCTCGGTCGGCGGGATATTCCGCGAAAGCGTCAAGGAGGTCGGCGTCGCGGCGCGCGTCGGCGGGGAGGAGTTTGCACTGCTGCTGCCGAGCACGACGCTGCAGGCGGCGCGCTCGCTGGCCGAGCAGATCCGCGCAGCGGTGGCGCGGGGGCGGATCCAGCGCGAAAAGAACAAGGAGGACATCGGATCGATCACCGTGTCCCTCGGGGTGGCCGTCGGGGCCGCGGGCGAAACGCTCGACATGCTGATGTTTCGCGCCGACCGGGCGCTCTACTCGGCCAAGCGTGCCGGGCGCAACCAGGTGTGCGTCGAGGCGCCGAGCGCCTGATCCGATCATCCCGCACGTCCGGTGCACTGCGCAGCCCGCAGCCCGACCGGGCCGCGTGGCCTGCTGCTCACAGGTGGCGCAGCAGATCGAAGCCCAGTTTCAGAGAGTCCCAGACAATCCCGACCGCGATCCGCACCCCGGTCGAGGTGATATCGACGACGCCGCGTAGTGCGAAGCGGCCGGCCTCGGCCAGAATCTCGTGGGGATGTTGCGCGGCGTAGCGCACCGCAATCTGCTCGTCGCGGTGCGCAGCCTGGCGCTGCGCGGCGGTGAGGTCGGCCGCAGGGATCGCCCGCAGCTGCACGGCCGCCGTGCCCGCGAGGTAGAAGCCGAGCTGGTGCGCCACGGCCGGCGTCGCATCCACGATGCGCCCGCCGTAAAACGGACCGCGGTCATCCACCATCGCCACCGCCTCGCGGCCGTTGCTCAGGTTGCGGATGGTCACCCAGGTGCCGAATGGCAGCGTCTTGCTGGCAACGCGCATGGCCTGCGGGTCGAACGGCGCGCCGCTCGCGGTGGGGCGGCCGGCAGCGTCGCGGCCATACCAGGAGGCCGCGCCGCGCGCCTGATAGCCGGCCGCCGAGGCGAGGACCCGGTAGCAGCCGTGCCCGGCAACGCAGTAACCGCCGGCCGGTGGCCTTTGCGGCGGCCCGGCGGTGCAGCCCGCGAGGAGACAGGCCGTCGCGATGGAGCCGTACGGGGGCGCGCGGCGGCCGTGGCGGGCAATCCGCGCCCGGGACGCGCGCGGCGGCCCGTTCATCTCGCGGCACGACTGTCCAAGCGGTTTAATGCACGTAGGAGGCTGCGTTGACGTCGATGGTGCTGCCGGTCGCATGATCGGCCAGTCCGCTGGCCAGGAAGGCGACGAGCGGAGCGATGTCCTCGG
>JAJXWE010000475.1 GCA_021781775.1 Pseudomonadota bacterium
TGGACCGTCATTTCGCGCCCTACGCGATCTACCGCGCTTACCACGCCGCGCTGTTCATGCGCTCGCTCGGCGCGCAACTGGCCGTGACGCCCAAGCTCGAGCACGCGCTCGAGGCGATCCGCGCCAACAGCAACCGCTGGCTTGCCGACTACATCCGGGCCACGGAGCAGCGTCTGCCGAGCTGCCGTGTGCGCCCCATCCTGGCGCTCGACGTCGGCCTGCTCGACGCGGCGATGGTCGATTCACTGATGCTGGTTTCGCTGCGCGGAGAGTCCGAGCAAGCGATCGCGTCACGCGCGCAGACCGCGTGCAAGCGAGCCTCGGCAACCATCCGCAGCTACGTCGCAGCGATCCGCGTGGCCGCCTACCTGCTGCTCGGCACGGTGCTGGCCTGGGCCGTGCTGAGCTTGATGACGCAGACCATCAAGCAGCAGACCGAAGCACTTTCCAACCCCGCTGCGATGCAGCACGTCCGTTAAGGAGCCCTCGATGAAAACCACACTGTTGCGCCGTTCGCCCGCTTCGACCGAGCGCGGCCTGACCTTGATCGAACTGATGATCTCGCTTTCGATCGCCGCGGTGCTGATGGTCGGGTCGTATTTCGGTTACAACATGGTGCACACGGCCAAGGGGCAGAACACGACCCGGCTCCTGACCCAGGCCGGAACCTGTGCGCGTACGTCCTTTACCGGCAGCCCGAACTTCGCGGGCATCAGCGAGACCGAGCTGGCCGACGCCGGATGCTTTCCCGACGGGAACGTCGTGCGCAGCGGCGGTGGTGACGTCACCGTGACCGACAGCAGCGGCCACGCCATTGGGGTTACACCCGCCGATGGCCCTGGCGGCAACGACACGATGCTGTCGTTCACGCTGGCCGGCGGCATGAATCGGGCGGTCTGCACGCAGATCGTGAACGGACTCTTGCCGTCGGCTGCGACATTGACGGTGCACACCAGTGACGTGAAGGATGCCGCCGGCGCAGTGGACCGCGCGAACATCGCCATCGGATGCGCGGAGGACGATAACAGGATCATCTACAGCATCCAGAAGTGAGCGCGAAGCGGACGGGGGCAGGCATGACATCCATGGGCAGCCGCGCCCCGTCCGGTGCATCGGGTCGGCGGGGCTTCACCTTGCTGGAAATGGCCATCGTGCTGTGCATCGCGGCGCTGCTGCTGGTCGCCGTGGCGATGGGGCTGCGCTACCTCAGCGACCGCAACACGACGGACAACCTGGCCTACGGACTCGAACGCGTCTACGAAGGCGCGCATGCCTACGTCACCCGGAACTTCGTCCAACTGTCCACGGCCCGCGACCCTGAAGTCGATGGATTCGAGCAGCCGATGCAGCCCACGGTGGCCGAACTCAAGGACGCGCGTTTTCTCGGCCACTCCGTCTCGGACGAAGGCTATACCGGCGGCCACTGGCGGGTGCGGATCGAGTGGGCCAACCCCGAGCACTGCCCGGGTACCGCGTGCAACCTGAATCTGCTGGTCTACCTCGACCGCCCGGTGATGCGCGACGGGCGCCCCGCCCTCGACCTGGCGGCAGGCGCCGCGCACAAGGCCCACGCGCCGGCGGGATTCAGCAGCCTGGCTCCGCACCAGGGCAGCCTGACCGGCATCCAGCGTTCGTGGAGCGTGCCCAACCCCGTGCCAGAGCAACCGCCTGCGGTGCTCGGCGCCCTGCACGAGTTCGCCGCCAGCGGGTTTTCGATCCACCTGCCGCGCAGCGGCGCGTTGCCGATGCAAGGCGACCTGCAGATGACCGACGAACGCGGGCAGGCGCACAACATCGCCGGGGTCAAGGATCTGGAACTGAGCGGCAACATCTCCGCCAAGGGCGGCATTTCGACCAAAGGCATGATCGTGAGCAAGAGGGGCATCAGCAGCAAAAATACAATAGGCGCGGATGGCAATATCACCAGCGCAAAATCAATCCATGCTGTAGAAAGCATCTACGCTGGCAAGGACTTCTACGCCAGCCGGTTGATCATTCCCGGGGTCATCGTGACACAGTCCGGAACGCCTTGCGAGGTTCCGGGCGCGCTTGCCCAGGACCGGGGGGGAACGGTCTACGTCTGCTCGCCGGTCGGTCATAAGCCCGACACGAATAGCTGGGAGCCTCTGAAACCAGCTACCGGCACGATGTGCGGGTTCGGAACAGTCTCGGGAAACGAGCTCCTCGCAACCACCTTGGATAGCTCCACGCCTTGCAAGGGGCACAACCCCGCGCTATCGTGTCCGGAGGGCTACCGGCGGCACCTTTTCTACAAGGGAACGGCGTGGACCGACATCTATGTCTGTATCGCAGAGTAGCGCCGCGTCGCGCGGGCGACTTCGTGCTCCAGCGCATCCGGCCCATCGCGCATTCCCTTGCTCCTGCGACCCGACGCCATCGCCGATCGCCGGCCGCTGCGCGGCCGACCTGACCCGGTGGCGCGGTGCCTCCATAATGTACCCCCATCGGCAGTAGGGGCGAGATCGCGATCGGGCACGCCGCCCCGGCGCGGCGCGAACGGGCGGAGGACGAGGGGATGGGCATGCTGGACTGGTTCCGTCGGCGCGCGCGCGCCGACGCCGCGGCGGCGGGCGACGACGCGGCGGACACCGCGCCGACCGAGGGTGGCGCCGCCGAATACGGCGGCCTG
>JAJXWE010000476.1 GCA_021781775.1 Pseudomonadota bacterium
GCAGCGCCACACGGGTGTATACGGCAATTCGCTCGGGTTTCTCGCTGGCTTCAGCGGCACCAGCCATTCGGTCAGCTGCGCGCTGGTGGCCCAGCAGGACGAGCAGATGCAGCGGGACTACTGGTTCACCGCCGCGCGCGACCCGCTCGAGCTCGAATCCCCGGAGGAGGTCGGGCTCGCCGCCGGGCGGCGCGCCTGCGCGCGGCTCGGCGCGCGCAAGCTGACCACCCGGCGCGCGCCGGTGTTGTTTGCCCCGGAGATGGCCCGCGGCCTGGTGCAGCATTTCGTGGCGGCGATCAGCGGCTCGAGCCAGTACCGCAAGGCTTCCTTCCTGCTCGATGCGGCCGGCGAGCGCGTATTCCCGGCGGGCATGCGCATGAGCGAGCGGCCGCACATTCCGAAGGGACTCGGCAGCGCCCCGTTCGACGCCGAGGGCGTCGCAACGCACGACCGCGAGTTGGTCGACGGCGGCGTGCTGCAGGGCTACGTGCTCGGCAGCTACTCGGCGCGGCGCCTCGGATTGAAGACCACCGGCAACGCCGGCGGCATTCACAATCTTCTGGTCGGCTCCGCTGCGGCATGCTCCCGCGAGGCGCTGTTGCGCGAGATGGGCAGCGGATTGTGGGTGACGGAGTTGATGGGCCAGGGGGTCAACGGCGTCACCGGGGATTATTCCCGCGGCGCGAGTGGGTTCTGGGTCCAGGATGGCGCCATCGTCCATACGGTCGACGCGGTGACCATTGCCGGCAATCTGCGCCGGATGTACCAGGACATCGTTGCGCTCGGGGACGACATCGACGCTCGCGGCACCATTCGCTGCGGCTCGCTGCTGGTCGGCGAGATGACCATCGCCGGGGATTGAGCGCGACGTGACCGGCCATGCGCACCGCCGCCGACCGATGAGCGACCGGGCATGAGCACGCCGGAGAATGCGCAGGACGCCCACCCGTTGCTGCGCCGTCGCGACGGTGCGCCGGCGCGCGTGACTAGCGAGGAGCTGTTCTTCGACCTGGTCTACGCCTTCGCGCTCACGCAGTTGAGTCATCTCCTCTGGCATCACCTCACCGCCCTGGGGGTCGCTCAGGCACTGATCCTCTGGTTCGCCGTCTGGCTCGGCTGGCAGTACACCTGCTGGGTCACCAACTGGTTCGATCCGCAGACGCCAGCGATCCGCACCCTGCTCCTGGCGAGCATGGCGCTCGCGCTCGTGATGGCCTCGAGCATTCCCCAGGCGTTCGCCGAGCGGGGCTGGCTGTTCGCGCTCGCGTACGCCGCGATGCAGGTGGGGCGTACCGCCTATGTCGTTGCGCGCCTGCCCGCCGGTCACGCGCTGGCTGCCAATTACCGGCGCATCCTGGCCTGGGTGCTCATCGCGGCGATCTTCTGGGTCGCCGGCGGCTTCGCCGCGCCGCGCCTGCGCCTGCTGCTCTGGTCGGTCGCGGCGCTGTGCGAGTACGTCTCCCCGATGTTCGGCTTCGCGCTGCCCGGGCTGGGACGATCGCGTACCCGTGACTGGACCATCGAGGGTGCGCATTTGGCCGAGCGCTGTCAGCAATTCGTCATCGTCGCGCTCGGGGAATCGCTGCTCGCAACCGGGGCGGCTCTGGCGCGCGCCGGGATCCCGTCCATCGGGGAGAGCCTCGCCGCGCTGCTGGCGTTCCTCGGCACGCTGGCGATGTGGTGGCTGTATTTCGGCACCTCGAGCCGCGCTGCGACGGCTGCGATCGTGCAGTCACGCGATCCGGGTCACATGGGCGCGAACTTCCACTACATCCACGCGATCCTCATTGCCGCAATCATCGCCGCGGCGGTCGGTGGCGACGTCGTGCTGGCGCGGCCGTTCGGCGCGTCGCCGGGCGCGCCCGCCGCGGCACTCGCGGCCGGACCCTGCCTGTACCTGCTCGGCAGCGCGTTCTACAAGCGTCTCGTGTACGGCGTGATCCCGCTGTCGCACGTGCTGGCGGCCGGCGTGCTGGTGCTGCTCGCGCCCGTCGCCGGGCAGGTCAATCTCATCTCGCTGGCGGCGCTCGGGACGGTGGTGCTGCTCGCCGTGTCGTATTGGGAGACACGCATGGGCCGATGTTCTGCGGCGCGCATCCCGGCTGCCCGTCCGGGGCACTGAATCCACGCACCGCACCGGCCATGCCCGCCTCTGCCCACACTGCCCCCCTGAGCGCCGCGGATTCCCGAGCGGTCCATCCACCGTTTGCCTCGTTGCGTCTGCTCGCCGGTCAGGCGCTCAGTCGCGCGGCCGGCGCGCCGCTGGTGGGCGGCAACCGCGTGCAGCTGCTGATCGACGGGGAGGCCCATTTCCAGGCGTGGACGGGGCTGATCGAGAACGCGCGCCACTACGTGCTGCTCGAGAACTACATCATTGCCGACGATGCCGTGGGGCGCCGGTTCCGCGATCTGCTGCTCGCTCGCGCGCTTGCCGGGGTGCGCGTGGCGTTGATCCACGACTGGTTCGGCACCCTCGGCAACGCGGGCCGCGCCTTCTTCGCGCCGCTGCGGGCCGCCGGCGTCCTTGTGCGTGCCTTCAACCGGCCACGCGTGGACAGCCCGCTCGGGTGGATCGGACGCGACCACCGCAAACTGTTGGTGGTCGACGGGCAGGTGGGCTCGATCTCCGGGGTGTGCATCGCCGCG
>JAJXWE010000477.1 GCA_021781775.1 Pseudomonadota bacterium
CCCGACAGCAGCATCATCGGCCAGGTGAGCAGGTTCAGCAGCCCGTTGACCAGTTCCTCGCTGGCGAAGCGCGCCGCGATCGTCAGGCCGAGGGCGATCATCGAGAGCGCCCCGAGTACCAGAATCAGCAGCAGCAGCGCGAGGCTGCCGGCGCTGTGGAAGTGAATCATCGCCCCGACGGCCGCGTACAGCGCAGTGGTGACGAGCACGATGATGGTCAGGCGTGAGAGCACCTGGGCGCTCAGGAACTCGAAGGCCGACAGGGGGGTGGCGTTGAGCCGTTTCAGAAATCCGCTCTGGCGGTAACGCAGCACGACGTAGCCGACGCCGAACAGGCAGCTGAACATCAGGTTCATCCCGAGGATCCCGGGAAAGAGCCAGTCGAGGTAGCGAATCGCCTTGCCACTCACCGGCTCGCGCGCGGCGGCCGGATCGGCCGCGAGCAGCAGCTTCTCGGTGATGTAGCCCTTGGGCGAGTCGGTGTTCACCCAGTACTGCGGCGGGTTGCCCGGTCCGAGCAGCAGGTCGATGCGCTGGCGGCGCACGTCGCGCAGACCGGCCGCGGCACTCGGTACGGCGATGAACTGCACGTACTGCGTCTTCAGGAACGCATCGGCACGCGCGGCGGCCGGTCCGCCGATCACGCCCACCTTGAACAGCGGCCGTGGCGGTCCGCCGAAGATGAAGGCCATGCCGACGATGATCGAGACCGGCAGCAGCAGCGTGAACACCAGCGTGCCGCGATCGCGCACGAACTCGAGATTGCGGGCGTGCCAGACGGACAGCAGGCGGCGGATCATGCGCGCAGCTCCCGGCCGGTCAGCTCGAGGAACAGATCCTCCAGGTTCGCCGGCCGGATACGCAGGTTGCGCAGCGGCACGCCGGCCCCGAGCAGCGTGCGCAGCGTGGCATCGAGGTCATCGGTGGTGATCTCCACACGCTCCTCGCTGTCGATCATCTGCAGCGGCAGGCTACGCGCCGCGGCCGGAAAGTCCGTCCGCGGCAGCTCGAGTAGCACCGCCGCGAAGTGCTGGCGGAGCAGCGTTGCGGGGGCCCCCTGGGCGATGATGCGGCCGTGATCGACGATGGCGATCTCATCGCAGAGCAGCTCCGCCTCCTGCATGTAGTGGGTGGTGAGGATGATCGTCTTGCGCTGCGCCTTGATCGAGCGGATCAGGGACCAGAAGTTGCGCCGCGCCTGCGGATCGAGTCCGGTGGTCGGCTCGTCGAGAAACAGCACCGCCGGATCGTTCACCAGCGCGATCGCGAGCAGCAGCCGCTGCAACTGGCCGCCGGAGAGCTTGCGGTTGTCGCGTCCGGCGAGCGCCTCGAGCGAGCAGAGCTTCAGCAGCTCATCGATGTCCCGGCCGCGTGCGTATAGGCCGCGGAACATCGACAGGCTCTGGCGCACGGTGAGGAAGTTCTGCAGTGCCGTCGCCTGGAAGAGAATCCCGGCTTGCTCGCGAAAGCGCTCCCCGAGCGGCTCGCCGCAGTAGCGCACCTCGCCGGCGCTTGCCGTGAGGATCCCCTCCATGATCTCGATGGTGGTGGTCTTGCCCGCGCCGTTCGGCCCGAGCAGCCCAAAGCAGATCCCGGGCGCAACGCTGAAGGAGATGCCGTCGACCGCCGTCACGCCCGGGTAGTGCTTCACGAGGTTGCGGACTTCGAGAATCGGTGCGCTCATTGCGATTTCCATCGACGTATGCAGCGGCATCCTAGCCGATCGACGGGCAGTCCGTCTGCCCGGCGCGCCGGCTGGTAGAATGGGCCTCGACGATGTGGCGCGCGACGGGGTTGCTGTGATGGGCGAAGGGGCGGCAGCGCAAATGACGCTGTGGTCCGAGCGGGATGCGGCGTGGAGCGTGCGGGAGAGCCGCCGGGCGCGACGCATGGTGGTGCGGGTCTTTCATTCCGGCCGGGTGGAAGTGGTGGTGCCGGTGAAGACGCCGCCGCGCCTGATCGAGACGTTTCTCGAGCGGCACCGGCAGTGGATCGAGCACAAGCGCGCCGAGGCGCGCCGCACGGCTGCGGCGCCGGAGCCGTTTCCGCCGCTCAGCATCGATCTTCCGGGCTGCGCCGAGCGCTGGCGGGTGCACGTGGCCGGCGGCACCGGGCGGCTGCGCCTGCGAGGTGAGGCGGGTCTGCTCACCCTGAGCGGTGATGCCGCGGACCGCACCGCGGTGCGCCAGGTGCTGCGCCGCTGGCTGCTCGAGCGGGCGCGCGCGGCGCTCGAGCCGACCCTCGCCGAGTGCGCCCGCGAGTTCGGCTTCCGCTACGAGCGCATGGTGGTCCGGCGCCAGCGCAGCCGCTGGGGCAGCTGCTCGGTCCGCGGTACCATCAGTCTCAATGCCTGCCTGCTGTTTTTGCCACCGCCGGTGGTCCGCTACCTGCTGATCCATGAGCTTGCCCACACCCGCCACATGAATCACTCGCGCCGTTTCTGGCAGTGCGTGGCCGACTGCTGCGCCGAGTATCGGCGGCTCGATCGGTTGCTGACCGCCGGCTGGCGCAGCGTTCCGGCGTGGGTGTTCGCCGAGGAGGAGGCGTGAGCCGACGCCGCAACGAGCGCAGCGGGCAGGTCGACCTCACCGGTGAGGCGATCCACTGGGACCTCGGCGAGTCGCTCTCCTACGGTCAGTACCTGCA
>JAJXWE010000015.1 GCA_021781775.1 Pseudomonadota bacterium
GCGAACTTTCCGGCCGATGCGGCGCGCACCGGCATCTTCGGTCACTCCATGGGCGGGCACGGGGCACTCGTGCTCGGGCTGCGCAACCCGCAGCTGTACCGCTCGATCTCGGCGTTCGCGCCGATCAGCGCGCCGCGCCAGTGCCCGTGGGGCCGCAAGGCCTTCGGCGGCTATCTCGGTGCCGATCCCGGCCCGTGGGCGCAGTACGATGCCACCGAGCTCGCCGCAGAAGTGAAGGACGCGAGCCGTCGTCCGCCGCTGCTGGTCGATCAGGGTCTCGCCGACCAGTTCCTGGCCGAGCAGCTGCATCCGCACCTGCTCGAGCAGGCGTGCCAGAAGAGCGGGCTGCGCCTGACGCTGCGCCGTCACGAGGGCTACGATCACGGCTATTACTTCATCTCGAGCCTGATCGAGGATCACCTGCGGCACCACGCGCGGCTGCTGGGCGTCTAGTCCCCGGGCGCCGCGCGCGCAACGGTCGTCTCGATTATTGAACAGGGGACGCTGCCGGCGGGGCAGCCCGCGGCGCGGTGCTGACTGGGCCCGCACGAGGCCGGTATACTGGTCGGCCATGCAAACACCCGCAGTGGATCAGAGCCAAGAGGTCAGCCGGATCTTGGCTCAGTTCAAGGACCGGCCCGGACCGTTGCTCGAGGTCCTGCACGCGGTGCAGGCGGCCATCGGCTTCATCCCGCCGCACTCGATCGGCCTGATCGCCGAGGGGCTCAATCTCTCGCGGGCCGACGTGCACGGCGTCGTGACCTTCTACCACCATTTCCGCTCCGCACCGCCGGGACGGCACGTCCTGCAGGTGTGCCGGGCGGAGTCCTGCCAGGCGGTCGGCGGGGAGGCGCTCGCCGAACACGCGCGCACGCGCCTCGGGGTGGACTTCCACGAGAGCACCCCCGATGGACGGCTGTCGCTCGAGCCGGTCTACTGTCTGGGCAACTGTGCCTGCTCGCCGGCGGTGATGCTCGACGGCCGCCCCTATGGGCGCATGACGCCGGCGCGTCTTGATGGACTGCTGGCGGCGCTGAACGCCCCGGCGGACACTGAAGCATGACCACGATTTACGTTCCCGGCGACTCCGGCGCCCTGTCGCTCGGCGCCGACGAGGTTTGCGCCGCGATCGGCCGCGAGGCGGCCGCACGCGGACTCGAGGTGCAGTGCGTGCGCACCGGCTCGCGTGGCGCCTACTGGCTGGAGCCGCTGGTGGAGGTGGCCTGCGCCGGCAAGCGCATCGCCTACGGACCGGTGAGCCCGGCGGACGTGCCAGGCCTGTTCGATGCGCACTGGCTCGAGGGCGGCGCCCACCGGCTGCAGCTCGGGGAGGCGGGCCGGCTCGTCTGGTTCGCCAATCAGCAGCGCCTGACGTTCGAGCGCGTCGGCCTCACCGATCCGCACTGCGTCGCGGACTACGTCGCCCATGGCGGTTACCAGGGCCTGCGCCGCGCGCTTTCGATGGCGCCCGCGGCCGTCGTCGAGCAGGTGCTGCGCTCTGGGCTGCGCGGCCGAGGCGGTGCGGCCTTTCCCACCGGCATCAAGTGGAAGACGGTGCTCGAGCAGGCGGCCGGCCAGAAGTACGTGACCTGCAACGCCGACGAAGGGGATTCCGGGACGTTCTCCGACCGGATGCTCATGGAGGGCGATCCGCTCAGCCTGATCGAGGGCATGACCATCGCCGGAACCGCGGTCGGGGCGACCCAGGGCTATATCTACCTGCGCGCCGAGTATCCTCATGCTTGGCGCACGCTGACCCGGGCGATCGCTGCGGCGTACGCAGCCGATTACCTCGGCGCGGACGTCATGGGCAGCGGTCGGCGCTTCGACCTCGAGGTCCGCCTCGGCGCCGGGGCGTACGTGTGCGGCGAGGAGACCTCGATGCTCGAAAGCCTCGAGGGACGCCGCGGCGAGGTGCGCGTGCGTCCGCCGCTGCCGGCCATCAAGGGTCTGTTCGGCCGCCCGACGATCGTGAACAACGTGATCACGCTCGCTACGGTACCGCTGATCCTGCGCGAGGGCGCGGAGTTCTACGCCGGGTTCGGCATGGGCAAGTCGCGCGGCACGCTGCCGCTGCAGCTCGCCGGCAACATCAAGCGCGGCGGACTGGTCGAACGCGCCTTCGGGCTGACGCTGCGCGAACTGCTCTATGATTACGGCGGCGGCTCGGCGAGCGGGCGGCCGATCCGCGCGGTGCAGATCGGCGGACCGCTCGGTGCGTACGTGCCGGCCGCGCAGTTCGATACCCCGGTCGATTACGAGGCGCTCGCCGCCGGCGGGGCCATGCTCGGCCACGGCGGCATCGTCGCCTTCGACGACACGGTCGACATGGTGCGCATGGCCCGCTACGCGATGGAGTTTTGCGCGATCGAGTCCTGCGGCAAGTGCACTCCCTGCCGGATCGGTTCGACCCGCGGCATGGAGCTGCTCGATCACATCATCCAGGGCCGCGATCCGCGCGGCAATCTGGAGCGGCTCGAGGACCTGTGCGAGCTGATGCTGCAGGGCTCGTTGTGCGGGCTCGGCGGCATGACTCCCTTCCCGGTGCGCAGTGCTGTGCAGCATTTCCGGGAAGATTTCATTGGGCGCGCGCAGCATTGACAGGCGCGCGGGTGCGGCCGGTTGCGGCCGCCGACGGCGTCGGAGGCGTTGACGATGTTTGCACTCGATCACCACGATCATGGTACGGCGGCCCCCGTCGCAGGCGCGCCGGTCACTCTGCAGATCGACGGCCATGAGGTCACGGTGCCGACAGGCACCTCGGTCATGCGTGCCGCGGCGCTCGCCGGCGTCGACGTGCCGAAGCTGTGCGCCACCGACACGCTGAAGGCGTTCGGATCGTGCCGGCTGTGTCTGGTGCAGATCGAGGGCCGCCGGGGCTACCCGGCCTCCTGCACCACCTTGGTGGAGGCCGGTATGAAGGTCACCACCCAATCGCCGCAGCTGCACAAGCTGCGCCGCGGCGTCATCGACCTGTACGTGTCGGACCATCCGCTCGAGTGCGAGGGCTGTCCCGCCGACGGGCACTGCGAGCTGCAGTCCATGGCCGCCGCGGTCGGCGTGACGCACAGCTCCTACGCGCCGGGGGCGGTGCACCGGCCGCTCGAGGTGGACGGCAGTAACCCGTATTTTCAGTTTGATCCGCAGCTGTGCATCGTCTGCTCGCGCTGCGTGCGCGCCTGCGACGAGGTCCAGGGAACGTTCGCCCTCACGGTACAGGGGCGCGGCTTCGCCTCCAAGATCTCCGCCAGCGAGGATCAGCCGTTTATGGATTCCGAGTGCGTCTCGTGCGGCGCGTGCGTCGAAGCCTGTCCGACGGCGGCGCTCAGTGAGAAGGCGCTCACGCGCGGCGTGCCGCGCACGCAGGCGGTCACGACCACCTGCGCCTACTGCGGGGTCGGCTGCAGCTTCACTGCGGAGGTCGGCGGCACGGCCGAGGCGCCCGAGGTGCTGCGGATGGTGCCGAACCGGGACGGCGACGCCAATCACGGTCACGCGTGCGTCAAGGGCCGTTTCGCGTACGGCTATGCCACGCACTCGGACCGGCAGCTCAAGCCGATGATCCGCAAGAGCATCCGCGAACCGTGGCGCGAAGTATCGTGGGACGAGGCGATCGGCTATGCGGTAAGCGAAATCCGCCGCATCCAGGCGAAGTACGGGCGCGATGCGGTTGGCGGAATCACATCCTCGCGCTGCACCAACGAGGAGACCTTCCTCGTGCAGAAACTGGTGCGCGCCGCCTTCGGCAATAACAACGTCGACACCTGCGCGCGCGTGTGTCACTCCCCGACCGGTTACGGCCTGAAGAGCACCCTCGGGGAGTCGGCCGGGACGCAGGCGTTCACCTCGGTGCGCGAGGCGGACGTGATCCTGCTGATCGGCGCCAACCCGACCGACGGGCACCCGGTGTTCGGATCGCAGATGAAGCAGCGGCTGCGCGAAGGCGCGAAGCTGATCGTCATCGATCCGCGTGCCATCAGCCTGGTACGCACCCCGCACGTGGCCGCCACCTTCCATCTGCAGCTGCAGCCCGGCACCAACGTCGCGATGCTCAACGCGCTCGCGCACGTGGTGGTAAGCGAGGGCCTGACGCGCGAGCCGTACGTCGCCGAGCGTTGCGAGGCACCTTCCTACCAGCGCTGGAAGGCGTTCGTCTCCGAGCCGCGCAACTCGCCCGAGGCGCTCGCCGAGGTCACCGGTGTGCCGGCCGAGCTGGTCCGCGCCGCGGCGCGCCTGTATGCCACCGGCGGCAACGGAGCGATCTACTACGGTCTCGGCGTGACCGAGCACAGCCAGGGCTCCACGGCGGTGATGGCGCTGGCGAACCTCGCCATGGCGACCGGCAACATCGGCCGCGAGGGTGTGGGCGTCAATCCGCTGCGCGGCCAGAACAACGTGCAGGGCTCATGCGATATGGGCTCCTTCCCGCACGAATTCAGCGGCTACCGGCACGTGTCCGATCCGGTCGCGCGCGCGCTGTTCGAGCAATCCTGGGGCGTGCGGCTCGATGCTGAGCCGGGACTGCGGATCCCGAACATGTTCGAGGCGGCCCTCGACGGCACGTTCCGCGCGCTGTACGTACAGGGTGAGGACATCGTGCAGTCCGACCCCGACACGAACCACGTCACCCGCGCCATGGAGGCGATGGAATGCGTGATCGTGCAGGACCTGTTCCTCAACGAGACGGCGCAATTCGCGCACGTGTTCCTGCCGGGCTCGTCCTTCCTGGAGAAGGACGGCACGTTCACGAACGCCGAGCGGCGCATCTCGCGCGTGCGCCGTGTGATGCCGCCACGCGCCGGCTACGCCGACTGGGAAGTCACGATGTTGCTGTCGAACGCGCTTGGCTACCCGATGAGCTACCGCCATGCGTCAGAGATCATGGACGAGATCGCGCGCCTGACTCCGACCTTCACCGGCGTGTCCTACGAGAAGCTCGATCGCCTGGGCAGCATCCAATGGCCGTGCAATGACGCGGCGCCCGAGGGAACCCCGACCATGCACGTTGGACACTTCGTGCGCGGCAAGGGGCGTTTCTTCGTCACCGAGTACGTGGCGACGCCGGAGCGGGTCAACAGCCGCTTCCCGCTGATCCTGACCACGGGGCGGATCCTCTCGCAGTACAACGTCGGGGCGCAGACCCGGCGCACCGACAACGTCGTGTGGCATGCCGAGGATCTGCTCGAGATTCATCCGCACGATGCCGAGACGCGGGGCATCGCCGATGGCGACTGGGTGGGACTCGCCAGCCGCTCCGGCGAGACGGTGCTGCGCGCCCGGGTGAGCGATCGCATCGCCCCCGGGGTGGTCTACACCACGTTCCACTTCCCGCAGACGCAGGCCAATGTCGTCACCACGGAGAATTCCGACTGGGCGACCAACTGTCCGGAATACAAAGTGACCGCGGTGCAGGTCGTGCGCATCTCCCAGGCCGAGGCCTGGCGCACGCGCGCCGCTCAGGCCCGCTACGCCGGGCGCACGCGCGATCCGGCGCATGCCTGAGACGCGCTCCGCGCCGGCATCGCTCATAGCGCAGTTCGAGGTCGAGCGCTGGCGGCCGGGTGCGTCCGGACCGGCACTCGAGCGGGTCGCCGAGGAGGTCCCGGTCGCGCTCGTGTACGAGGACGTGCCGCACGGGGTCATGCTGGCCACGCCGGCGGACCTCGAGGACTTTGCCGTGGGCTTCACCTTGAGTGAGCGCCTGGTCGAGGAGTCTGCGCAGATCCGCGGTGTGGAAGTGCGCTACGCCGCCGAGGCGGCCGAAGTGCGCGTGAGCGTCGCCTGGGAGCGCTTCACCGCGCTGCTCGAGCGGCGCCGCCACTTGACCGGACGAACCGGCTGCGGGCTCTGCGGGGTGGAGTCGCTCGAGCAGGCCGTGGGCCCGGTCAGGGCGGTCGGCGCCGGCCCCACCGTGAGCACCCGCGAGCTGCATGCGGCCATCGTGGCGCTCGCGGAGCTGCAGCCGCTGAATGCGCAGACCGGCAGCGTGCACGCCGCCGCCTGGGTGCGCCCCGGCGGCGGCATCGAGACGGTGCGCGAGGACGTGGGCCGGCACAACGCGCTCGACAAGCTGATCGGGGCGCGGGTGCGGGCCGGAGCGGCGCTCAGCGAGGGCTTCGTGCTGCTGACCAGCCGGGCGAGTTTCGAGATGGTGCAGAAGAGCGCCGCGGTCGGCATCGCCTTCATCGCCGCGATGTCGGCTCCCACGGCGCTCGCGGTGCGCCTGGCGCGCCAGGCGGGCGTGACCCTGGTGGCGTTCGCACGTGAGCGGCAACATGTCGTCTACGCGCATCCGCATCGGCTGCTCGGCGATTCCGGAGATAACCGACTGTTATGAACATAGATCGACTGGTAAAGATGGCCAACGAGATCAGCGAGTTCTTCGCGGCCGAGTCTGCGCGCGAGCAGGCGGCAGAGGATGTCGCCGGACATCTGCGCCGGTTCTGGGACCCGCGCATGCGCCGTCAGATCATCGACTACCTGCGCACCGAGGGCGGCGCCGGGCTGTCGGAGCTGGCGCGCCACGGCGTTGAGAGGCTCGCCGCCGGCGATCCGCCCGGCGCGTGAGCGCCGCTGCGCGCTGGTCTCGGCCGGCCATTTCGGCTAGAATCCAACCTCTCGTCCAACGAAACGACACGGCATGACACAGATTTTCCCGACGGGCGGGGTGTCACGCCAGGGTGACGGCACCCGCACGGCGTTGATATGCGGCTCGATGGCGTTCGACTCCATCATGCGGTTTGAAGGCCGCTTCCGCGATCACATCCTGCCCGAACAGATCCACATCCTGAACGTCTCTTTCCTCGTGCCGCAGCTGCGCCGCGAGTTCGGCGGCTGCGCGGGCAATATCGCCTACAACATGCGCCTGCTCGGCGATGTTGGTGCGCCCATGGCGACCGTCGGACGCGACTTCGGTCCATATCGGCAGTGGCTGGAGGACGCCGGAATCCCGCTCGATTACCTGCGCACGGTCGAGGACGAGCTGACCGCGCAGGCGTTCATCACCACCGACCTCGACGACAATCAGATCACGGCCTTCCACCCCGGGGCGATGCAGCATGCGCATCTGAACCCGGTGAGCGCCGCGCGCGGGGCCACCATCGGCGTCGTGGCGCCCGACGGGCGTACGGGGATGATCGAGCACGCGGCGCAGTTCGCTGCCGCCGGCGTCCCCTTCCTGTTCGATCCCGGCCAGGGTCTGCCGATGTTCAGTGGCGAGGAGCTCGTGCGCTTCGTCGAGCAGGCGACCTGGGTTGCGGTCAACGACTACGAGTGGCGACTGCTGCAGCAGAAGACCGGCTGGAGCGAAGCGGCGCTGCTCGAGCGCATCTCGGCGCTGATTGTCACCCGTGGCGCCCAGGGCTCGAGCATCTTCAGTCGCCAGGGCCGTATCGACATTCCGCCGGCCAAGGCGCGCGCGGTCGTCGATCCGACCGGCTGCGGCGATGCCTACCGGGCCGGCCTGGTGCACGGGCTGCTGCACGGACTCGACTGGGAGACGACCGGCCGGGTCGCCTCGGTCATGGGGGCGATCAAGATCGAGTCGCGCGGTACGCAGAACCATCGACTCGCGCGCGCGGCGATCGCCGACCGCATGCGCGAGAGCTTCGGCGCGGCAGCTGCCGCGGCCGCCTTCGGCGGGGCGATCACCGCCGCGCCGTCCCACACTCAAGTGTCTACAGGAACGCACTGATGACCAACCGCTATCTGTTTACCTCCGAGTCCGTCTCCGAAGGCCATCCGGACAAAGTGTCCGACCAGATTTCGGACGCGGTTCTCGATGCGATTCTGGCGGAGGATCCGCGCGGCCGCGTGGCGTGTGAGACGCTGGTCAAGACCGGCGTGGTGATTGTGGCGGGCGAGGTCACGACCACCGCCTGGGTGGATGTCGAGGCGCTGGTGCGCAAGACGGTGCTCGACATCGGCTACAACACTTCCGATATGGGCTTCGACGGCGCGAGCTGCGGAGTGCTCAACATCATCGGCAAGCAGTCACCGGATATCGCCCAGGGGGTCGACCGCCAGGATGAGCGCTCGCAGGGGGCCGGCGATCAGGGCCTGATGTTCGGCTACGCCACGAACGAGACCGACGTGCTGATGCCGGCGGCCATCACGATCGCCCATCGCCTCGTGAAGCGCCAGGCCGAGGTGCGCAAGTCCGGCCGGCTGCCGTGGCTGCGTCCGGACGCCAAGAGCCAGGTCACTCTGCGCTACGAAGACGACCGGCCCGTCGGGATCGAGGCGGTCGTGCTCTCGACTCAGCACAGTCCCGATGTGCCAACCGAGCAGCTGCGCGAGGCGGTGATGGAGGAGATCCTGAAACCGACTCTGCCGACGGAGTGGCTCGACAAAAACACCCAGTTCCACATCAATCCGACCGGGCGGTTCGTCATCGGCGGTCCGGTAGGGGACTGCGGGCTCACCGGCCGCAAGATCATCGTCGATACCTACGGCGGCTTCGCCCGTCACGGCGGCGGCGCATTTTCCGGCAAGGATCCCTCCAAGGTCGATCGCTCGGCCGCCTATGCGGCGCGCTACGTGGCCAAGAACATCGTCGCGGCGGGGCTCGCCGCGCGCTGCGAGGTGCAGGTGTCGTACGCCATCGGCGTCGCCGAGCCGACCTCGATCATGGTCGAGGCGTTTGGCACCAGCCGCCTCTCGCGCGAGCAGCTCACGCGCCTGGTGCGCAAGCACTTCGATCTGACGCCTTACGGTCTGCGGCAGATGCTCGATCTGACCCGGCCGATCTACCAGAAGACCGCCGCCTACGGCCACTTCGGCCGCACCGAGCCGGAGTTCACCTGGGAGCGGACCGACCGCGCCGAGGCGCTGGCCGCCGACGCGAAGGCTTCCAAGGTGGCCTGATCCGCAGCGTGGCGGACCGCGCTGCGGTCCGCCACGCCATCGATTCGCCGCCGCACGGTGCGGTGGCGCAGCGTCGCTCGAGGAGCGTTGCGACAGTCCGGTGGGCTCTCGGCCCGCCGCCTGCCAGGCTCGAGCGGCGCAGTACTTCCCCATACGGCGCTCAATGAAGTCATTGGAGCAATCAACCATGAACGCCACGCTGAAGCCGGCCGCCGCGCCCGCGGACTGCAAGGTCGCCGACCTGTCGCTCGCCGACTGGGGACGCAAGGAAATTCTCATTGCCGAGACGGAAATGCCGGGCCTGATGGCCATCCGCGAGGAATATGCCGCCGCGCAACCGCTCGCCGGGGCGCGCATCAGCGGCTCGCTGCACATGACCATCCAGACCGCTGTGCTGATCGAGACCCTGCAGGCTCTCGGCGCACAGGTGCGTTGGGCCTCGTGCAACATCTTCTCGACGCAGGATCACGCCGCTGCAGCGATCGCCGCGCGCGGCACGCCGGTGTTCGCCTGGAAGGGTGAGTCGCTCGCCGACTACTGGGATTACACGCACCGGATCTTCGAGTGGTCCGATGGCCAGTACACCAACATGATTCTCGATGACGGCGGCGATGCGACACTGCTGATGCATCTCGGTGCGCGCGCCGAGACCGACCCGTCGGTGATCGCCAAGCCGGCGAGCGAGGAGGAAACGGCGCTGTTCGCCTCGATCCGCGCCAAGCTGGCCCAGCATGCAAAGTGGTACTCGAGCCGCATCGGCCACATCCGCGGCGTGACGGAGGAGACGACGACCGGCG
Organism: Pseudomonadota bacterium; assembly: GCA_021781775.1. Classification (GTDB taxonomy): domain Bacteria; phylum Pseudomonadota; class Gammaproteobacteria; order Steroidobacterales; family Steroidobacteraceae; genus 13-2-20CM-66-19. The sequence continues at coordinate 9,663 of JAJXWE010000015.1, forward strand.
TGCACCGCCTGTATCAGATGGCCAAAGAGGGGCGACTCGCCTTCCCGGCCATCAACGTCAACGACTCGGTCACCAAAAGCAAGTTCGACAACTTGTACGGCTGCCGCGAATCACTGGTCGACGGCATCAAGCGCGCCACGGACGTGATGGTGGCCGGGAAAATTGCCGTGGTCTGCGGCTACGGCGACGTCGGCAAGGGATGCGCGCAGGCGCTGCGGGCGCTCGCGGCCCAGGTTTGGGTCACCGAGGTCGATCCGATCTGCGCGCTGCAGGCGGCGATGGAGGGCTTCCGGGTGGTGACCATGGACTATGCGGCCGACAAGGCCGATCTGTTCGTCACGGCCACCGGCAACCTGCATGTCATCGCGCATGATCACATGGCGCGCATGCGGCACAACGCGATCGTCTGCAACATCGGGCATTTCGACAACGAGATCGACGTGGCCAGTCTGCGGCGCTACCGCTGGGAGAACATCAAGCCGCAGGTCGACCATGTCATATTCCCCGACGGCCGGCGGCTGATCCTCCTCGCCGAAGGTCGCCTGGTGAATCTGGGCTGCGCCACGGGTCATCCGAGCTACGTGATGAGCTCAAGTTTTGCCAACCAGACCCTTGCACAGATCGAGCTGTTCTGCAATACGGTGAAGTATCCGACCGGCGTGTACGTGCTGCCGAAGCAACTCGACGAGAAGGTTGCGCGGTTGCAGCTGACTCGATTCAACGCACAATTGACGGAACTCACGGAGCAACAGGCCGGCTATATCGGCGTTGATCGCGCCGGTCCCTACAAGTCGGATCATTACCGCTACTGAGCGTCGCCACGGCCGTCCCCGTCCGGGGACGGCCGTCAACGTGATTGTGTGTCGAACCTGACCACGTAACACACGACAGACTTCCTACAACATACCAACTGAAAGAAGTTGGACGCGCGTTAAAATGCGTGTATGATGCGGCGACAACCCTGTAGTTGGGTGTTTTTTGGGAGTCTTATAGATGGCGAAACGTCCCTCGAATGACGGCGCGTCCTGGAGCGCCAGTGAGCTGAAGACCTTGAAGGCGCTCGCGAAGGCTGGCACTCCGACCACCGAGGTCGCGAAGAAGCTCGGGCGTACCCCGGCGGCGGTGCAGCAGAAGGCCATGCGCGCCGGAATTTCCTTCCGGGCCGCCAAGCGGGCCGGCGCGCGCAAGAAGAAGTAAGCGCCAGGCGTCACACGCAGGCCGGGCGGCCGCGCAGAGCGGGCGCCCGGCCTCTTGTTTTTTGGCCCCGATTCCGGCCGAGCTGTCGTTCCCTGTCAGGCTCGGGGCTTGTCAGGGACGGAATTAATTGCCAAACTTCGACGGTTGATCAGGACTGATTCCTTTCTCATGAACTGCGTCTCGTAAGGGGGCCCCATGCGGCAGGCATTACGGTTTTCGATAGGAGTTGCGGCACTGGCGTTGGCTGGATGCGGCGTGCGTGTGCAGAACCAGACGCCCACGCAGTTTCAGGCCAATCCGGACATCGGCATGTATCCGTTGTCGGCGACCATCAAGACGGGCGCCCTGGTGAGTCAACCGGTCTATGTCTTCCAGGTCGGCGGCGGCCAGAAGGTTCCGCTGCATGCGGACGCTACGGGCACCGTTTTCCGCACCATGTATCCGGTGCGCTGCAAGAGCAGCTTCCCGGTGCAGTACCTGGCGGTCTGGCGCGTGCAGGGCATGGCCACCCGTCAGAAGCTCTTCCCGGCCCAGCCGATCGACGTCCAGCTGACCCAGCCGCCGCTCACCAAGGACGCGATCATCAGCAGCGCGGGGGCGCCGAAGAAGGGCGAGTGGCAGGGCGCGGTGAACTACGTGTTCGCAACCGCGCAGAACACGAGCATCACCGGCGCGAAGATCGAGCCGTCGGGCACCACCAAGGCCGATGAGCTCGCCGCCAAGGCGATTCACATCGTGAGCACGTTCCCGATCGCCGCATCGTGCGATACGCCGACCGGCGTCGTGCTTGCCTCGCGCGACCGCACTGCGCATGCGAATCTGGTGATCACCACCGATTCGACGTTCGCTCCGACCTGGACGACGGCGGTGACCTTCGTGCCGCAGGCCGCCGGCGAGTAGTCCGGCCGCTGAGGTCGAACGAATCGAACGGGGTTCGCCGCTGGCGAACCCCGTTCGTATTTTGGGGGGAGAGAACGCACCGGGCGAGGCGACTCAAATCCTGGACGATTCCTAAAAGGTGGCGCACGGGGGGGATTCTGCGCCGTCCGGGAGCCGCTCTCAGCACCGGTGCGGGAGAGAGTCTGGCAGGGTGGCGCTGAACCGAGCGTGAACCATGTGGAGAATTTCCCGCGCCGTTGGGGAACGGGATCACACGGGCGCATGGGTATAATGCGCGCATGATCGATGACTCGACCCGACGGTTCTCCAGCCGCGTTGCTGACTACGTCAAGTCGCGGCCATCCTATCCACTCGAAGCACTGCGCTACCTGCGCGAGCACCATGGCCTTGCGCCCGGTTCGCGCGTGGCC
>JAJXWE010000478.1 GCA_021781775.1 Pseudomonadota bacterium
CCACCACAGCACCGGCTGACCGGGGGCGTACCACGGAAAGATGCCGCGCTGGTAAGCCGCCAGCAGCCGCTCGCTCGACAGATCGCCCCCGGCGGCGAGCAGCCCCGGCGGGTCATCGAGCGCGTGCTCGAGCGGCGGGAACCACTCGTGCGAGGCATGCGGGGAGAGCCAGGTGATGCGCTTCACGCGTTGGCCTTGCGGTACGGGACGTGCGTGCCCACTTCCCCGACGTACTCGTCGACCCAGTCGGCCTCGCGCTCCAGGTACTCCCCGATCGCCGTGCGGAACGCCTCGTCACGGATCTGGTGCGCCGACCAGGTGAGGCGCGGCTCGAAGCCGCGGCTCACCTTGTGCTCGCCCTGCGTGCCGGGCTCGAACCGCCCGATGCCCCGCTCGATGCAGAACTCGATGCCCTGGTGGTAACAGGTCTCGAAGTGCAGGCTGTGGTACTCGCCGCTCGCGCCCCAGTAGCGGCCCCAGAGCGTCTCGGCAGACCAGAAGAACACCGCGGCGGCCACCGCCCGGCCGCCATGCACGGCGATCTTCACCATGAGCGCATCGCCGAGGGTGCGGGCGATCTCGGCGAAGAACGCGCGCGTCAGATAAGGCTCGTGGCCATGGCGCAGGAAAGTCTCGCGGTGAAAGCCGTAGACGGTCTCGAGCAGCGCCGGCTCGAGCTCGTTGCCGAAGCGGGTGAGAAAGTGGATGCCCGCTTCCTCGACGCGCCGCCGCTCGCGGCGCGCCTTCTTGCGCTTCTCGGCGGTGAAGGTGGCAAGGTACGCCTCGAAGTCGCCGTAGCCGCGGTTGGTCCAGTGGAACTGGCAGTCCCGCCGCAGCAGCCAGCCCGCCTCGGCACAGGCGGCGCGGTCCGCCTCGGTGAGAAACAGGGCGTGCACGGACGAGCAGCCGCGGGCCTGGGCCACCTCCCCTAGGGCCTCGATCAGCCGCGCACGCACCACCTCGGGCGCGAGACCGGCGCGCACCAGCAGGCGGGGGCCCGTGGCCGGGGTGAACGGCACGGCCACCGTGAGCTTCGGGTAGTAGGCCCGGCCGTAGCGGGCGTAGGCCTCGGCCCAGGTGAAATCGAACACGAATTCGCCGAAGGAATTGTCCCTGACGAAGGCCGCCACGGCGCCCGCGAGCCCGTCGGCGTCGCTGAGGGTGATGGGGCAGGGCAGCCAGCCGCCGCCCGCACCGAGGCAGCCGGAGTGCTCGAGGGCGGCGAGGAACTCGTGGCGCAGGAAGGGCTGGGCGGGCCCGGCGAGCGCGTTCCATTGGCCCGGATCGATCTGATCGATGCTCGAGTGGACGGCGAGCTTCATCCGCTACGGCAGGTGGCCGGCCTCCAGGGTCTCGAGGTAGCGATCGGCATCGAGCGCGGCCATGCAGCCGGAGCCGGCCGAGGTGATCGCCTGGCGGTAGATCGGGTCGGCGACGTCCCCGGCGGCGAACACGCCCGGGACGCTGGTGGCGGTGGCGTTGCCCGCGCTGCCGCTGCGCACCTGTAGGTAACCCTCGTGCATGGCGAGCTGGCCGGCGAACAACGCGGTGTTCGGCGCGTGCCCGATGGCAATGAACACGCCGGTGACGGGCAACTCGTGCGCCGCGCCGGTGCGCGCGTGCGCGAGCCGCACGCCGGTGACGCCCTGCGCATCGCCCAGCACCTCCGCGACGCCGTGATCCCAGACCACCGAGACCTTGCCGGCCTCGGCCTCGCGCATCAGACGGTCCTGCAGGATCTTCTCGGCGCGCAGCCGATCACGCCGGTGCACCAGGGTCACGTGGGCGGCAATGTGCGAGAGGTACAGCGCCTCCTCGACCGCGGTATTGCCACCGCCGATGACCGCCACGCGCTGGCCGCGGAAAAAGAACCCGTCGCAGGTCGCGCACGCCGACACGCCGCGACCGCGGAAGGTTTGCTCCGAGGGCAGGCCGAGGTACTTGGCGGTGGCGCCGGTGGCAATGATGAGTGCATCGCAGGTGTAGACGCCGCTGTCGCCCACCAGGCGAAACGGCCGTGCACCAAGGTCGCAGGCGCTGATGTGATCGCTCACGATCTCGGTGTGGAAGCGCTCGGCGTGGCGGCGCAGCCGTTCCATCAGCGCCGGTCCCTGCAGCCCCTCGACGTCCCCCGGCCAGTTGTCCACGTCGGTGGTGGTCATCAGCTGTCCGCCCGCCTCGAGTCCGGTGATCAGCAGCGGGGCGCGGTTGGCGCGGGCGGCATAGACGGCGGCGCTGTAGCCGGCGGGCCCGGAGCCCAGAATGATGAGGCGGCTGTGCCGGGGTTCGCTCATGGATCTCGCTTCCTCAGTGCGGCAGGGGATCCGCGGCGCGAGCGGGCGTGCCGGACCGCCGGGACATGGCGTTCATAGTACCAAGGGTGGGGCGGCGGGTACTGCGCTAAAATCGCCGCAATCGTTCTGCCGAGCATGCTGGAGCCGAAAGCGTTGGCCGAGTCCCAGGCGCTCACGCGCCGTCCATCCCGTTTCAGTGCCGCGGTCACGCGCGCGCTGCGCGAGAGCGCCGTCATCGCCATTGCCGCCGCGGCACTGGTGGTGCTGATCGCGCTCGTCAGCTACGACCCCGCCGATGCGGGATTTTTCTTCAGCGGCACCGGCGCGATCGTGCACAAC
>JAJXWE010000479.1 GCA_021781775.1 Pseudomonadota bacterium
TGGCCACGAGATGTCCTACGGCGGCGGCGTGGCCGTCGGACTGGAGTGGCGTCCCGTGCAGCAGTGGGCGTTCGCGGCCGCCTACACTTCCAAGATGTACATGTCCAAGTTCACGCGCTACGCGGATCTGTTCGCCGGCGGCGGCTCGTTCGACATCCCCGCCTCGGCGACCCTCGGCGTCACGTACAAACCGAGCGCTCCGCTCGCGGTGAGTTTCGATACCCAGCGGATCTGGTACAGCGGAATCTCCTCGGTCGGCAACCCGATCGCGAACCTCTTCCGCTGCCCGACGGCCGGTGCCGGCGGAACCAGCCTCTCGAGCTGCCTCGGTGGGCCGAACGGGCCGGGCTTCGGGTGGCGCAACATGACCGTCTTCAAGCTCGGCATGCGCTGGCGGATCGACCCGGTCTGGACCGCACGTTTCGGTGTCAGCCACGGCACGCAGCCTATTCCGAGCTCGCAGGTCACGTTGAACATCCTCGCCCCGGGGGTGATCCAGGACCACATCGCCGTCGGGCTGACCCATCACGACAGCGGCGGCGGTCAGCTCACAGTTGCCTTCACCTACGCCCCCAACCATACGGTGGTGGGACCGAATACCTTCGACCCGACCCAGACCATCGCGCTGCGCATGCACCAGTACATCCTGGACGTCGGTTACGCGTGGCGCTGAAGGTCTCGGTAGAGCCCTACCCGCACCGATACACGGCCGCGGCCAGCGGACGGTTTTCCGGCGGGGTCGTCGTGACGGCCCCGGGGGCTGCGGCGTTCACCAGTGCGCCAGCGCGCCAGTTTGGCGGGCCGGGGGACGCCTGGTCGCCCGAGGCGCTGCTGGTCGCGGCGCTCGCCGACTGCTTCATCTTCACCTTCCGCGCCGTCAGCGGCGCGGCATTGTTCGGCTGGCAACAGATCGAGTGCCGCGCCGAGGGTCTGCTGGAGAAGCGCGAACGCGTGGCGCAGTTCACGCGCGTATCCCTGCAGGCGCGCCTGACCCTCGCACCGGGCGCCGATGCGACGCGCGCCAAGCGACTGCTGCGTCAGGCGGACCGCGCCTGCCTGATCGCCAACTCCCTAAAGGCCGAGCGCTCGCTCGAGATCCACATCGTACATGCAGTGAGCGGCGCGAGCCCGGCACCGCTTTGAGCGACGGGCCGGTCCGCAAGCACGCACGGCGCGTCGTTGTGGCGGCTGGACCGGTTACCAGTCCTTCGCGAGCACGGTGCAGATGCGCGCCAGTCCGTCCACGTCGCGCGTGTCGGCCTCTTCAGCCGGGGAGTGCGAGTACTTGGTCGGCCAGCCAAGCGCCACGGCATTGACGCCGTAGCGGGTATACACCGCGGAGTCGTTACCGCCGCCGGTAATGCCATACTGCACAGCGATGCCATGCGCGCGCGCAAGTGCCACGACCCGCTGCACATCCGCGGGCGAATCGACGTGCGACAGATCCACGGCGCGCACCACAAAGCCACCGCCGAGCGGTTGATCGCCATAGCGGCGCGCCTCGAGCGGCGACTGGCTGCTGACGAACATGTCGACCGCGAACACCACATCGGGCTCGCGCCCGAGCTTGGCCACGCGCGCCGCATAGGCCGCTGCACCCTGCAATCCGACCTCCTCGCGGGTCGCCCACAGGAAGGTCAGCTGCCGGCCGGGATGCTTGCGCGCGAAGTCCGGCCCGAGCGAGCGCACCGCCTCGATCAGGGCGGTATCGCCGGCCCGGTCATCGGTGCTGCGGGCCTGGAAATGGGAGCCGAGCAGCGGTCGATAAACCTTCGGGATGGTCAGGAAATTCCCGACCCGGATGCCGAGCCGCTCGGTGGCCGCGCGCGAGTCGGTGCCGACGTAGGCCTCGGCCGTCTCGCTGAGCGTGCTCAGGGCCGGCGGCCACTTGAAGCCGGGGTGGTCCCAGCCGGCGGGCAATCCCAGCACCGCCCCGACGCTGCGTCCGTCGTGCAGGTGCACCAGCATGACATGGCCGAGATAGTACCGACCGTAGAAGCCGCCGAGCTCGCGCACCACGAGCGTCCCGTCCGCACGGATCCGGGTGACCTGATAGCCGATCTCGTCGCTGTGCGCGTCGAACAGAATGCTTGGAGTGTGCACGCCCGGCACCGCGCGGCCGATGTGCAGCACCAGGTTGCCCGCGGGATCGACGTGCGCCCTGCGCCGCGCCCAGGCCGGCAGCCGGCTGAGGATCGCCGCCCGAGCTCCCGCCTCGTGGCCACTCGCCCCATAGGCGGTCGTCACCGTCTCGAGCGTCTTCAACAGTCGGGCGTCCGGCGCGCGGGCGGCATCAAGGACCGCGGGCACGCTGCCCGGCGGCGGAATGCGTGCCGCATCGAAAGGATCGCGCTCGGCGCTCATTGGGGTCACTGGTTCGCTCACGTAACGCTCGAGCAGTCGGGTGAGCTTGCGGACGTCCGCGCGCGAGAATGTCTCCGCCGGTGTGACCGGATAGACCGTCGGAACGGCCAGCATGGCCAACTCGCGGGGCAGTTGCGGCTTGGGCCCGAAACCGCTGATCACCGGAGCGCGCGCCACGACCGTCCGGGCGGGAATGTGATCGGTATGCGCCAGGGTCAGCAGCGCATCCGGCAGGCCGCCGCCTGCAGCAGCGCTGGTTCCGATGAGCA
>JAJXWE010000480.1 GCA_021781775.1 Pseudomonadota bacterium
GTTTAATCTGCCCGGAGCTGTCGAGCAGCACGTTGCTCGCCTTGAGATCCCGGTGCACCACGCCCCGCGAGTGTGCATAGCCAAGCGCAGCGGCGACCTCGAGGAGCACCGGAATGATCTGCAGATACCTCATGTCGCGCAGCGCGGTGAGATTGCCGCCATCAGCCAGCTCCATCGGCAACACCAGACAATCCTCGATCCGCTCCGGGGGCAGGACCCGCAGAATCCCTTTGTGCCGCAACAGGGCCAACATCCCGTACTCGCGCTCCAGTACCGCCCACGCCTTCGCGGAGTCCGTCGCGTTCGCATCGATAATCTTCAGCGCAAGATCGACGTCGGCCGTCTCATCGCGCACCCGCCACACCTCGCCTTGACCGCCCGCGCCGAGCCGAGCCGATCGATGAGCGTGAAGCGACCGAACCTTCGAATCTGAACCGCTACTTGCACCTGCGACATGATCTCCTCTTGCTAAGTCGCCCGGCGTCTCAACTCGAGTTGCATCACGAGTTGATGCGGACTTCAGAACCGACCGTAGCACCGACCCCGGCTCGAGCGCGAATGTCGCCGTTCATGAACATAATCCAATACGCGACAAACCGCGCGAAGCTGAACGACAGCCAAACAGCGCGGGTTGGAGCAACGCTCGATCACTCGAGAAGTCCGGATCGTGAGTTCGAGACATTGAGGATCAGCTGCACCGTGTTCCCGCTGACCCACGTGACGACTGAAATCTGTCGCTCGGTTGGCTCAAGCGCCGTGCTCGCGATGCTCTGCCGTGGCTCGCGCAGTCTTGAGGCGGCATCCGTGACGACGCATTGGGCATCCACATCGGCCACATGATCGTCACAGGCTGATGACCCGGCCAGGATGCCGCGCTTCTTCAAGCTCATCATCGATGTCACCCTGGACCACGCGGCAGCGAAGTGGGCAAGACGCGCCGGTGCGCCGTCCGCGCGAGTGGGCGTGCGCCGCTGCACGACGGCTCGATCACCACCTGAGAGCGGCCGCAGAGCGGACCCCGACAATCGGACTGCGAGCACCCGCGCATTGCATCCGACTAATATTTTAGTTGCCTTTTGACTAAATCTTTAGTTATGGTGACGGGGACATGAAGCCACGGATCCGAAAGGCTGGGCCTCGCCGGACACTCACCGCCGTCGAGTTGGAGATGATGAACATCATCTGGCGATTGGGTGCCTGCACTGTCACGCAGGTGAAGGAAGCGCTCGCGCCCGGACGCAAGCTCGCCTACACCAGCGTCTCGACCATCATCCGCATTCTCGAGCAGAAGGGAGTCGTAACCAGCGCGAAGGCCGGGCGCGGTCACCTCTACTCGGCCGCGATGTCCAAACAGGCGTTTCAGGCCCTGAGTCTCGCTCACCTCGTCGAGAGCGTCTTTGACCGGACCCCGAGCCTCCTGGTGCAGCGACTACTCGACAGCGACAGCCTGAGCGAACAGGAGCTCGACCACATTCGCGCGCTGCTGCGCGCTCAGGACCGATGAATGTACCTGAGGTCGGCTCCCGGAGTGCCCCTCGCGGAGTACTACGTCTGCGCCAACGTGCTCCTGGTCGCCGCGGCGCTCGCCCTCGCGGCAATTCGCGCACTCAGCGCCACGCTGCCTCGACCCATCGCCTACCGCCATCTGCTCCACATCGGCCGTGTGCTCGCCGTTGCGGCACTGCTCCTGCCCGCACTCACGGCGTCGCGCCACGAACCGGCTCTCTCGGTGCTGAGCGCCCAGATCTGGTCGGCTCCCTCGATGCAGACACGCACCGCGGCGCTCCCCACTGCCGCCCGAATGGAGGTGGCCCTTGCCTCACGGCATGCCTTCCTTCCGCTGGCCACCGCTGAACGGGCTGCACTGCTGTGCGTCACCGCCGGTCTGCTGATCACGTTGCTGCCGCTGTGCACCGACACATGGACCACCTGGCGCGCGCTGCGCAACGCGCACGCTGTCCGGCGGATCGGCCGCATTCGGGTGCTCATATCGGAACGCGAGAGCGTACCCTTTGCGCTCTGGACGCCCCGACAGGCGGCCATCGTGCTCCCGGCGGCTTTAGTGCTGCATGCTACCGATCTTCGCATGGCGCTGCGGCACGAAGCGCAGCATCACCGTCAAGGCGATACCCGGTATCTGTACCCGGCGCTGCTCCTGCGCGCACTCTTTGGCCTGAACCCGGCGGTGCACTGGCTCGTACGGCAATTCGGCTCGCTGCAGGAATACGCCTGCGACGACGCACTGGCCCGGCGCCCCGGGCATTGCGCACGCACCTACTGCGCCTGCCTGCTGCGCGTGGCTGAATCCACCCGCTCCCCGGCACGGCCATCACTGCGCTCATGCATGGCCTGCCAGCGGCCCTCCACGCTCGCCAGGCGCATCGCGGCCGCACTGAGACCCCCAGCCCATCCGCTGAGCGCACCGGCGGCAGTGACTGTGGGAGTGCTGCTCATTGCCCTGCTTGCCTCACTCACCGCGGTCGTCGGTCGCCCCATCCAGGATCGGCGCATCTCGCGCACTGTTGCATTGCGGCTTGCCGCCACCGCCGCTCGAGACTCCCCCATTCCCCTCGACATCAATCGAGCGGTCGTCGCGCAGCTGAACTTGCTACTTGGCACGCCGAATGGGCGC
>JAJXWE010000481.1 GCA_021781775.1 Pseudomonadota bacterium
AGCCGAACAACTCGCCGTGGTTCACCCGGCGGGCATAGACCTCGTAGACCTTGCCCTGATTGACGAACACGATGCGGAAAATGTGACTGGCTGCCATGGATCGGCGCAGACGCGCTGCTACATTGGGGGGCGCACATTATAGGGGTATCAGCGCCCGGCGCCGCGGAATCCTCCGCGACCGCGGGATACGGACACACGTGGCAGCAGCGGCAATTCGGTGCATTTCATGACGCTTCGCCTAAGCGTCATCAGCGTCCACCGCCGGCAGATGGCGGGACGGGACAGCGTGGAATTCGGCGCGCACGGCGGAACCATCGGCCGGTCGGCCGACAATGACTTCGTGCTGCCCGATGCGCGCCGCTATCTCTCCGCCCACCACGCCCGGGTCTACCGCCGTGACGGGCATTATTACCTCGAGGACATCAGCACCAACGGCGTGTACGTCAACGATGCCGCCGAGCCACTCGCCAAGCAGGGCGGGGAGGCGTACCGGCTGCGCGACGGGGACGTGCTGCGCCTCGGGGACTACCAGATCGGGGTCTCCCTGGAGGAGCCGCAGACCAGCGACTCCGCCGCGGTGCTGCCGTCGCACATCGTCGCGATTCACCCACTGGGTGCGGCGCAGACGGATCTGGGGGCGGTGCTCGACCTGGACGACCTGCTGAATGCCGGCCCCTCGGGCACAGGCGAGCTGCAGCCGGGCAATGCCTTTGGCCAGGGACGTACCCCGCCACCGGCGCGCACGGCGGGTGCCCCTGCAGCCGTCCAGTCCCCCGCTGCCCCGCCGCGTCCATCGAGCGAGGCCGGAGACGAGACAGTGGCTCGGCGCCTGGCACACCTGGCGCGAGCGGCCAGCCGCGAAGAGGCTGCCGCGGCGCAAGACGGCACCGACTGGCAGGCCTTCTGCCGCGGCGCCGGCCTCAACCCCGAGCGGCTCCCCATCCCGGCACAGGGACTGATGCACCTGACGGGCCGCCTGCTGCGCGAGACGCTGGTCGGCCTGAAAGACCTCGAGCGCTCGCGCGGGCAAATCCGCGATCGCTTCCGGATCAAATCCCGGCCGGCCGAGCCCGACGTCCCGACGCTCGGACAGCTGACCGTCGAGGAACTGCTGCTCGAGCTGTTCAATCAGCACGAGGCACACACCCTCGATGCGGTGCGCTGGCTGCGCGAGCGTCACGACGAGATCAAGGCCCACGAACAGGCCCTGGCACAGGCCCTGCGGGCCGCCTTTATCGAATTCCTGGGACGCCTCGACCCGGCCGAGCTAGAGACCAGGTTCGAGCCCGGCCGGCGTGGCAAGCCCGACCCAGCCCAGTACTGGGCGCTGTTCACCACCTTCTACCGCAACCTGCTCGACCGGCCGGCGGATCATCTCCCACCAACCTTCGTCGAAACCTTCGCCGCGGCGTATCAGGAAGCGCTGCGGCCCCAGACGCTCGACATGCCGCGCTCCTTGCGGCCGAAGCCGGCCCGCTCGGGCTGAGCGTCGCCGCTCACGGCGGAACGCCTCGGGGCGCCCCGTTGCGCCAGATCGAGCGCAACCTCCAGATCCGCATCCGCTCGACGCGCGCCCGCGTAGTGCGAACGGTGACCGTATAGGCACCACCGCGCGCATAGAAGGTCTCCGCCGCCGTCAGCGTCCCGTGATTCACGAACGCCTCGACGGAGGAGCGGTCAATGATCAGGTTCAGGGCAATCGCGCCGTGAAGGGTCGCGAGCGGCGCGGCATTGTCGGAATCAAACTTCGGGGAAAAGCGGTACTGACCGAGACGGCGCAGCGTGAACTGCCCAGCCTGTGCGTCGTAGCCCAATCGCACCTGCCGCCCGTCGCTCGAGCCGATGGTGAGTACGAACCGGCCCCGCCGTCCGACGTCGATCCGCGCCTGGATCTCGTGCGCTGCACCCTGGGCGGGCACCGTGAGCACCCGCAGGGCAGTCGGCGCCACGAACGGGCCCAGCCGCCGGGACGCGCCCCGCAGCGTCGCGAGCGCAGCAATCGGCCGCTGGATCAAACGGTAGGTCGCGCCCTGCAGCAGCAGCGAGAGTGCACGCGGGAATGCCATCGCGCCGCGCCAGGGCGCGGTTGGAGCGCTCTGCGCGTACAGCCAGTTGTCCATCCAGCCGAGCGTGATGACGCCGGGGCCGGCGGCCGGCAGGTTGGACCAGGAGGCGCTGGCGTAGTAATCCTCGCCAAGGTCGATCGGCTGGGCCTTCGGACTGATGGCGCTGAAGGTCCTGCCGTTGAACCGGCCGATGAACACCTGCCCACCCCCACCGGTCCCCGGCCGATGCGGCTGGACGTCCACTTTGAGCACCCAGCGCCGCTCGCCCGGACGGTTCCCGACCGGCAGTTCGAACAGGTCCGGACACTCCCACACCCCGCGTGTGTCGCCCGCCGGACCAAAGTCACCCGTGTGCTTCCAGGTCTTCAGGTCGCCCGACACGTAGAAGGAGACGCGTCGCTCCGCGGCGCGCGAGACCACCATGACCCAGTCGTGCCCCGCAGCGTAGCGGAACACCTTCGGGTCGCGGAAATCGCGCAACCCGATGTTGAGCACTGGATTGCCCGCGTACTTGCGCCAATGCCACCCGCCATCCGTGCTGTAGGCGAGATTTTGCGTCTGTGGC
>JAJXWE010000016.1 GCA_021781775.1 Pseudomonadota bacterium
TCTTACCTCAATGGCGTGCGGGGCAAGGTCGTCCCGGGCCCCGGCGGGAGCGTGCAGCTGCACGTCACCTCGCCGCTGCCGGTCACCGACCCGATCCTCACCCTGCTGGTGAAGGCCAGCTGGGACCGCGGCGTGCTGTTCCGCGAGTACACCATTCTGGTCAACCCGCCGGTCTACGTGCCCGGTTCGAGCCAGCCGCACCACGTGGCGGTGGCCGCTCCAGTGGTGGGCAATGCGCCACGCACGGGCGAGCTGCCTGGCGCCAGTGCCCCGGCGGCGGGCGCCCCGGCTGCGGCGCTGCCGGCCAGCTCGAGCGGTGGTGGACCCAGCACGGTGCGCGTGCGCGCCGGTCAGACGCTCTCCGGGATCGCCAGCCGCTTCAGCGGCGGCGGGATGGAATCGGGGCGCACGCGCCAGTGGATGGTCGCGATCTATCAGCGCAATCCGCAAGCCTTCGCCAGCAACATGAACCTGCTGCGCGCCGGGGCGGTGCTGCGCATCCCCTCGGCCAGTGCGGCCGCGCAGGTCTCACCGAGCGCGGCCTGGCAGCAGGTGCTGAGCCAGGACAATGCGTGGCGGGCCGCGCAGGGCCAGGGCTCGAGCCGCTCGGGCCACCTGCGCCTGGTCGCCCCCCAGGCGCCCGGCGCGGGCACCTCGGCGGGCGCGAGCGCCGCCACGGGCTACTCCGCGCAGGTCAGCGCGCTGAAGACCCAGGTGCAGACGCTGCAGAAGGAACTGGCGCAGGAGAAGCGCCTGGTGCAGGTCAAGAGCGCCGCGCTCGCGGCGCTGCAGAGCCAGGCGGCCGCGGGTGCCGCAGCCACTCACCCGAGCCCCGCGCCGGCCCCGGCAGCCGCGGCGAGCGCACACCCGCATGCTGTTCAGGCGCATCGGCCGGCAAACATCGCCGTGCCGCACCCGGCACCGCCGGGTGCGCTGGGACAGATGCTGCGCCGCTACTGGTGGGCGCTGCTCGCGCTGCTGGTCCTGATCGGCGCCTACATCGCCGCGAAGGTCCTGCGCAGCCGCGGTGAATCGGCTGCCGACGAGCGGCTGATCGAGTCGGCCGAGCCGACATTCGCGCCGCCGTCCGCCCGCGCCATGCCCATGACCTCTGGCGCATCACCGCGCGCGGACGACTCCATCGACGTGCGCGAGGCCACGCACGAGCAGCCCCGTCTGGAGATGAATGAGGCCGCCTCGTCGCGGGTCGCGCCGCACGTGCCGGCCGATCAGACGATGAGCAGCGAGACGGCGCTGAACCTCGAGCAGGGCGACCCGCTCGCCGAGGCCGATTTCCACATGGCCTACGGCCTGTACGACCAGGCCGCCGACCTGATCCGCATCGCCATCCAGCGCGAGCCGGAACGGCGCGACTTGAAGCTGAAGCTCCTGGAAGTCTTCTTCGTCTGGGGGAACAAGGACCAGTTCGTCGAGATGGCGCATGAACTGGCGGAAACGCGCGATCAGGCGCCCGCCGGCGAGTGGGAAAAAGTCGTGATCATGGGACGCCAGCTCGCCCCCGACGATCCGCTGTTCGCCGGCTCGGAGCTGAGCGGTGCGGCGTCCCAGGGCGTGGACCTCGACCTGGAAGGCGGGCAGGGGCGCGTCGATTTCGATCTGATGGACGGCGCCGGCCATACCGCCACCAGCGGCAGTACCGCCAACACCGGCTCGTTCGACCTGGACATCGGAGCGGCGCTCGGCGAGGAGACGCACGGCGCCGATACCGTCGCCAACACCCTGTCGCATACCACGCCGGGCGGCGACACCGAGGAGACGCCGCACTGGCCGGGCGCCGGCGGTGAGACGGGCGTGACGCAGGAGCTGCCGGGCCGCGGGCTCGACGCCGCCTCGGCGTTCGAGCCGGTGGAGCCGACGGTCGAGCAGCCGGCACTGCATCAAGCCGACCATGCCGCGCTGCGCGATAAGGTCGAGGCCCTCAGCCAGGGCTCGGACCGCACCGCGGAACTCGCGATCGACGATCTGGGCCTGGATCTGGGAGCCTTCGAGACTTCCGTGCAGCCGACGCTCGGCGGGGATTCGCCGACGCTGGTCGCCGGACTGGATGAGTCCTCGCGTGAGGCGCTGGAGCGAACCGGCGAGGCCGGCGAGCATGCGCCCAAGGCGGCCGCGCCGAGTTCGACCGGCACGACCAGTTCCTGGCAGATTGATGAGCGGGAGCTGGAGAACCTGCTCTCCGAAGAGCATGGTGGCGCGGCGCAGGACACCGCGATGACCTCGCGCCTGAACACGCTTGAGGCCGGCGGTGTGGATTTCGATCTCGGGGGCGCCCAGCCGCAAGCGAAGCCGCAGAACGGCAACGGGCTGGACTTCGACATTGGCGCGGCGACCTTCGCACACGCCAATCTCGTCGTGCCGCACGAGTCACCCACCGGGGAGAACAGCGTCGCGGAGTTCGAACCGGTGACGCTGAGCGAGGTCGGCACCAAGCTTGATCTGGCCCGCGCCTACATGGACATGGGCGATCCGGAGGGCGCTCGCAGCATCCTCGAGGAAGTGATGCACGAGGGCTCGGACGCGCAGCGTCAGGAAGCCGGCCGCCTGCTGGAGTCGCTGCCCGGCTGATGGGCCGGATCGCCGTCGGCCTGGAATACCTGGGCGGCGCATACGTCGGCTGGCAGAGCCAGCCCACCCGCCCGAGCGTGCAGGGATGTCTCGAGGCGGCGCTGGCCAAGGTGGCCGATGCGCCGGTGAGCGTCATCTGCGCTGGGCGCACGGACGCCGGCGTGCATGCCCGCGGTCAGGTGGCTCACTTCGATACCGCGGCGCGGCGCAGCATGCGCGCCTGGGTACTCGGCGTGAACACCGAGCTGCCGCGCGACATCAGCGTCACCTGGGCGCAGCCCGTTCCGGCCCACTTTCACGCGCGCTACTCGGCCGAGGCGCGCACCTACCGTTATCTGATTCTCAACCGCCGCGCCCGTGGCGGGCTGTGGGAGCGCCGCGCGACCTGGGTGCATCGCCCGCTCGATGCGCGGGCGATGGCCGCGGCGGCCGCGCTGCTCGAGGGCGAGCACGACTTCAGCGCATTCCGTGCCGCCGAGTGCCAGGCGCGCTCGCCGGTGCGCCGGCTCGAGCGGCTGAGTGTGCAGCGCGAGCACGCCTGGGTCACCATCGAGGTCACGGCAAACGCGTTCCTGCACCACATGGTGCGCAACATCGCCGGACTGCTCATCGCCATCGGCAAGGGCGATGCGCCGGCGGGATGGGCCGCCGAGGTGCTCGCCGGTCGCGACCGGCGTCTGGCGGCCCCGACGGCCCCTGCCGAGGGACTGTACCTCTGGTCGGTGCGCTACCCGGAGGCGTTCGTCCTGCCGGCACCCCTCGAGGCGCCTGCAGCGCGCTGATCGGCTATCATCCGCCCCTGGAATCTGCGCGGATCATCTATGTCCTGGTTCGAAAAGATCATGCCCTCGCGCATTAAGACCGAGCGCCGCACGCGCTCGGTGCCCGAGGGCCTGTGGATCAAGTGTCCCGCCTGCGACGCGGTGCTGTACCGCGCCGAGCTCGAGCGCAACCTCTATGTCTGTCCCAAGTGCTCGCACCACATGCGCATCGGGGCGCGCGACCGGCTGGAGTTCTTCCTCGACCCGGACACCACCGAGGAACTGGCTGCGGACGTCTACCCCGAGGACCCGCTGAAGTTTCGCGACAGCAAGCGCTACAAGGACCGCCTGGCGCAGGCGCAGAAGGCCACCGGCGAGGCCGACGCGCTGGTGGTGATGAGTGGTGCGCTCGAGGGGCTGCCGGTGGTTGCCTGCGCCTTTGAGTTCCAG
The DNA here is from genome assembly GCA_021781775.1 of Pseudomonadota bacterium. Lineage (GTDB taxonomy): Bacteria > Pseudomonadota > Gammaproteobacteria > Steroidobacterales > Steroidobacteraceae > 13-2-20CM-66-19. The sequence continues at coordinate 3,798 of JAJXWE010000016.1, forward strand.
TTCCTCGGCGGCTCGATGGGCTCGGTGGTCGGTGAGCGCTTCAAGCGCGCCGTGGACCGTTGCATCGCCGAGCGCCGCCCGCTGATCTCGTTCACCGCCAGCGGCGGGGCGCGCATGCAGGAGGCGCTGTATTCGCTGCTGCAAATGGCCAAGACCTCCGCGGCGCTCGCGCAGCTGAAGCGGGCGCGTCTGCCGTACGTGTCGGTCATGGCCGATCCGACCACCGGTGGCGTGTCGGCGAGCCTGGCGATGCTCGGCGACCTCAACATTGCCGAGCCGCGCGCGCTGATCGGGTTCGCCGGTCCGCGCGTCATCCAGCAGACCGTGCGCGAGACGCTGCCCGAGGGCTTCCAGCGCAGCGAGTTCCTGCTCGAGCACGGCGTGCTCGATCTGATCGTCGATCGGCGCGAGCTGCGAGCGCGTATCGGCGAGCTGCTCAGGCTGCTGTTGCGCATGCCGGCTGTCGCGGCCTGAGGGCCGCGCTGCGGGACTGCCCCCTCAACGGCGCATCGGCGCACATGAGCGAGACCCTCGAGTACTGGCTGCAGCGGCAGGAGGCGGCCCATCCACGCAGCATCGATCTGGGCCTCGAGCGGGTGTCCGCCGTGGCGCGCCGCCTCGGCCTGGAGCGGCCGGCGGCCACGGTGATCACCGTGGCCGGCACCAACGGCAAGGGCTCCACCGCGGCGCACACCGAGGCGCTGCTGCTCGCCGCCGGCGCCTCGGTGGGGTTGTTCACCTCGCCGCACTTCATTCGTTACAACGAGCGCATCCGCATTCAGGGCGAGGAAGTCGACGATGCGGCGCTGGTGAGGGCATTCGAGCGGATCGAGGCCGCCCGCGGCGCTGACACGCTCACTTTCTTCGAGTACAACACTCTCGCGGCGCTGTGGCTGTTCGCCGAGCGGGGCGTGCGTTTCGCGGTGCTCGAGGTGGGTCTGGGCGGACGACTGGACGCGACCAATCTCGTCGACGCCGACGCAGCGGTCCTGTGCTCGGTCGGTCTTGATCATCGCGACTGGCTGGGCGAGACGCTCGAGCAGATCGGCACGGAGAAGGCCGGCATCTTCCGGCCGCATCGCCCGGCGGTGCTCGGCACGGCGCGCATGCCGCAGAGCGTGTATGCGGCCATCGAGCGGCTCGGGGCCCGCGCCGTGCTCGCCGAGCGTGATTACCACTGGCAGGTCGATGCCGATGGCCGTTGGCACTACGACGGGGCGCATCTGCATCTGCGGGGACTGCCGCCCTCACAGCTCGCGGGGGACATCCAGTACCGCAACGCCGCGACCGCGCTGGCGACCATCGAAGCTTTGGCGGAGCGATCGGCCGGGCACCTCGACGCCGTGCTCGCGGCGCTCGATGCGCGGGCGGTGAGCTGCGCACTCGGGGCCGTGCGCCTCGCCGGACGGTTTCAGGTGGTGCCCGGAGAGGTCGAGTGGATTCTCGACATTGCGCACAACCCGCCCGCCGCCGAAGTGCTGGCCGCGGAGCTCGCCCGGCGCCTCTGCCGCGGCCGCACGCTCGCGGTGGTCGGGATTCTCGCTGACAAGGATGCCCGGGAGATCGGCGCGGCGCTCGTCCCGGTCGTCGAGGAGTGGTTCCTGTGCGGCCTGCCGCCGCCGCGGGGCACGGATGCCGCGACACTCGCGCAGCGGCTGGCGCCGATGGCGCACACACCGCACCTGTGCGCATCGGTGATCGATGCGTGCGTCGCGGCGCGCCGGGCTGCGCGACCGGGGGATCGGATCGTCGTGTGCGGTTCCGTTCATACGGTCGGGCCGGCGTTGGAGTGGCTTGGGGTATACTCCACGCGGTGAAAGAGCGACTGACGGGCGCCATCATCCTGGTGGCGCTGATCGTGCTGTTGGTTCCCGAACTGTTGACCGGACCGCCTCAATTGGGGCGCGCCGGCCCGCCCGTGCGCGCGACGACCACGCTCGCCGGCGCCCAGCCCGCACCGGTGCATTCGGTGACCCTGCCGCTCATGACGGGCGCGGTGAGCCGCACGACCACCATCGAGCAGGCCTCCGCCCCCCCGGCGCAGCGTTCGCCGGCGCCGACTCCCGTACCCACCGCGCGCGGTGCTCCTGCGCCGCTTCCCATCCCCTCCGCCGGGGCGCAGTCCGCCGCCCCCTCCGCCCGGGACGCTCCTGCATCTGCCGAGCCGCCCCCGGCGCAGCCAACCCACCCCAAGGCCAAGCCGGCCGCGCGCTTGACGGCACGGGCGCCAGCCAAAGCGAAAGCACGGCCGGCACATCGCCCCGCCACCGGCGGGCACTGGGGCGTCCAGCTGGGAGTCTTCGCCTACCATGTCGATGCGCTGCGGCTCGCGCACCGGGTTCATGCTCGGGGCGTTCCGGTGCACATCATGAGCTTGACGCTGCGTGGCCGGCGGCTCTGGCGCGTGACGGCCGGGCCGGTCGGCAGTCGGGCGGCCGCACTGAAGCTCTCCCGCCGGCTGCGTTCGCTCGGTCTGAAGGGCAATCTGCTGCGGCAGTGACCGGGGCCCGAGCGGGGCGCTGCGCGCTCTTGTACAATCCGCGCCCCAGAGACCCCTGCGACCGATGATGCGCCCATCCGGCAGTCCCGCAGCGACACCCTTCCGCCATCGGGCCATGGCCGCGGCCGCCCTTCCCGTGCGCCTCTGCGCTTGCGTGCATGAACACAACTGACTACCTGGTCATCGCGACGATCGTGCTGTCCGCCGTGGTGGGCACCGTGCGTGGCTTCCTGCGCGAGGCGATCGCGCTCGCGAGCTGGCTGTTGGCGCTGCTACTCGCCTGGCAGTTCGCTCCCCGCCTGGCGCCGCACCTCGGCGGGCTGCTCGCCACCTCGGGCGTACGCATCTGGGCTGCACGCACCATCATCGCCGTGCTGATCCTGCTGGTCGGCATGGCCATCGGGGCGATCGTCGGACACTTCGTGCGCCTGTCGATCTTCAGCGGCACAGACCGTTTTCTCGGCTTCCTGTTCGGCGCCGCCCGCGGCGCGGTGCTGCTCGGGGTGTTCGTCATCCTCGCCGAGCTGCTGCACTTGAACGGCGAGCCCTGGTGGCGTCACTCGATGCTCATTCCCTACGGCAGATCGATCGCGAGTGTGCTGCGCACGCTGGTCGGCGCCAGGGGTCTGTGAGGTAAGTCTATGTGTGGAATCGTCGGCATCGTCGGCAAGAGCGCGGTCAACCAGCGCCTGTACGACGCGCTGACCGTCCTGCAGCACCGTGGCCAGGACGCCGCCGGCATCGTCACTGCCGCCGAGAGCGAGCTGTGCGTGCGCAAGGGCAGCGGTCTGGTGCGTGACGTCTTCCAGCAGCATCACATGCTGGAGCTCAAAGGCGACGTCGGCATCGGACACGTGCGATATCCCACCGCCGGGTGTGACCGCGCCTCAGAGGCGCAGCCGTTCTACGTCAACTCTCCGTACGGCATCTGCCTGGCGCACAACGGCAATCTCACCAATGCCACCGAGCTCGCCGAGGTACTGACCCGCGAGGACCTCCGTCATCTCAATACCGGTTCGGATTCCGAGGTGTTGCTGAACGTGTTCGCCTCGGAGCTGCAGCGAATCGGCACGCCGCGCGTCACGCAGGCCGACGTGTTCGCGGCGCTCGAGGCGGTGTACCGTCGCTGCCGCGGCGGCTTTGCCGTGATCGCCATGATCATCGGCCACGGCATCGTCGGCTTCCGCGATCCCAACGGCATCCGCCCGCTGGTGGTCGGCGAGCGCGACACGCCGCAGGGCAAGGAATGGATGCTCGCCTCCGAGAGCGTGGCCCTCGACAGTCTGGGCTTTCGTCTGGTGCGCGACATCGCCCCCGGCGAGGCGGTGCTGATCGACGAGAGCGGTCGGCTGCACGCGCACCAGTGCGTTGCCGGTACGCACCACACCCCGTGCATCTTCGAGTACGTCTACTTCGCGCGTCCGGACTCCAAGATCGACAACATCTCGGTCTACCGCGCGCGCATGCGCATGGGTGACCGGCTGGCCGAGAAGATCCTGCGCGAGCGCCCGAATCACGACATCGACGTCGTCGTGCCGATTCCGGACACCAGCCGGACCAGCGCGCTGCAGCTGGCGCAGCGGCTCGGCCTGAAATATCGCGAGGGGTTCACCAAGAACCGCTACATCGGCCGAACCTTCATCATGCCCGGCCAGCAGCAGCGCCAGAAATCGGTGCGCAACAAGCTCAACGCCATCGACCTGGAGTTCCGCGGCAAGAACGTGCTGCTGGTTGATGATTCCATCGTGCGTGGCACGACCTCCGCGCAGATCATCGAGCTTGCGCGCGAAGCCGGCGCGCGCAAGGTCTACTTCGCTTCGGCGGCGCCGCCGGTGCGCTACCCGAACGTCTACGGCATCGACATGCCGGCGGCGCGCGAGCTGGTCGCTAGCGGTCGCAGCGACGAGGAGGTCATGCAGCTCATCGGGGCGGACTGGCTCGTCTACCAGGATCTTGAGGATCTCATCGCCGCGTGCAAGCACGAGGACTCGCAGGTCGCGGAGTTCGACACCTCGTGCTTCTCCGGCAACTACGTCACCGGCGACGTCACGCCGCAGTACCTGGAGCGCCTGCAGCGCGAGCGCTCCGATGAGGCCAAGCAGCGCGGCCGCGATGGACGCGGGACACTGAAAATCGTCCACGGTGGCTGATCGTCCGTCACAGGGCGATGCACGTCGAGAGCTGCTGATCGAGCTGTTCCGGGCGGGCCTTGCCCGTGTGGATGGGCGCCGCTGCGTGCGCGAGGCGCTGCGCGATGAGCTGCCGCGCGCGGTTTGGGCCGTGGCGATCGGCAAGGCGGCGGTGTCCATGGCGCTCGGGGCGCGCGATGCGCTCGGGGACTCGCTCGAGGCGCTGCGGGTCATCACTCCGCCGGGCCACGGCGCCGAGGCGCTCATCGCGGCGGTGCCCGATGTTGAAATCCTCGAAAGCGCCCATCCGTTGCCCGACGAGCGCTCGCTGCAGGCCGGTGCGCGACTCCTGGCCTGGCTTGAGGCGCTGCCGTCCACGGCGGGCGTGTTGTTCCTGATCTCGGGCGGCGCCTCGGCGCTGGTCGAGGTGCCGATGCCCGGGGTCACGCTCGAGCAGATCGTCGCCATCGCGCGGCGCGCATCGGCCGGCGGCCGTGACATCGGGTCGCTCAACGCCGAGCGGGCGAGCTGCTCGCAGATCAAGGGCGGGCGGCTCACGGCGCGGCTCGGCGGGCGCGAAGGCCGGGCACTGCTGATCTCCGACGTCCCCGGCGACGACCCGGCCGTCATCGGCTCCGGTATTCTCGCGCCGGCCCCTTCCGGTGATGCGATCCGGCGGCAGGTGATTGCTTCGATCGACGACGCGATGGATGCGGTCGTTGCAGCGGCGCGGACCCGAGGCCTGACGGTACGCCGTGCCGCCGGCCGGTTCTGCGGCGACGCGCAGCGCCTGGCGACGCAGTTCACCCACGAGCTGGCGCTGGGTCAAACGCAGGTGCAGGTGTGGGGCGGGGAGTCGACGGTGCAGCTGCCGCCGATGCACGGGCGCGGCGGACGTAACCAACACCTGGCGCTCGCGGCGGCCCGACTGATCGCCGGCTACCCGGATCTGGCGCTGCTTGCGGCCGGCACCGACGGCATCGACGGCACGAGCGCGGATGCCGGCGCGGTGGTCGATGGGGAGACGTGCGCGCGCATTGCCCTGCACGGTCTCGACGCGGACGAGAGCCTGCGGCACGCCGATTCGGGCACGGCGCTCGAAGCGGCCGGTGCACTGCTGCACACCGGTCCGACCGGAACCAACGTGGCGGACCTCGTCATCGGCCTGAAACAGGTCCCACAGCGCCCGTCGTTGTGAGCAATTGTAACGACGGGGCGTGCCGGGGCACGTGCGCCGCTGGCGCGGCGCAGGCGCGCTCCGGTATCGTTGACCGCACGAGCGTTCCACCATGCGCGAAAACCCCCACCTGCTGATTGTCGATGACGACCGCGAGATCCGCTCGCTGTTAAGTCAGTACCTGGAGAAGGAGGGATTGCGGGTCACTGCGGTGCGCGATGCCCCGGAGATGCGCCGGGCGATGGAGCGCTCGCACTTCGACCTGCTGGTGCTCGATCTGATGTTGCCCGGCGAGGACGGCCTGTCGATCTGCCGCGAGCTGCGCAGCCGCTCGCAGCTGCCGGTGATCATGCTGACCGCACGCGGCGAGGACGTCGACCGGATCATCGGACTCGAACTCGGCGCGGACGACTACGTGCCCAAGCCGTTCAATCCCCGCGAGCTGCTGGGACGGATTCGCGCCGTACTGCGTCGCTGTGCCCCGTCCGGGCTCGAGTCCGGCCCGCAGCCCGTGGCCGCCTTCCTGTTCGGCGGCTGGCGCCTCGACACCACCCGCCGCGTGCTGATTGGCGCCGCAAGCGAAGTGGCGCTGAGCGGCGCCGAGTACAGTCTGCTCGCGGTGCTGTTGTCTGCGGGAAATCGCGTCGTGACGCGTTCGGAGCTCGCGGAACTGCTGCGCGGCCGGGAGATTGATCCGCTCGACCGCAGCATTGATGTGCGCGTCAGCCGTCTGCGTCAGGCGCTGGGTGACGATGCGCGCGCACCGCGTCTGATCAAGACCGTCTACGGCCGGGGCTATGTGATCGGCGTGCCGGTCGAGACCGAGTAGGTCGCGGACGAACTCGTGCGCATGCGTCTTCGCCTTTGGCCGCAATCGCTGTTCGGTCGATTGATCGCCGCCACCGTCATCGGCGTGTTGCTCGCCCAGACGGCGAGCCTGTACCTGCTGGCACGCAACGAGCAGCGGATCGTGACCCAGGTGGCCACGCGCGTGTGGGCGCGACGGATCAGCGAGATTACGCTCATGCTCGCCCAGTTGCCGCCGCGCAGCCGCGCGCGCGCGCTGCATCAGCTGCGGACGATGGGCGGATTCCAGTCGTTCGGTCCGCAGCCACTGCTGCTGCGCCGCCCCTTGGCGCAGGGCCGGCTGCGTGGGATGCGGCCGCTGCGGGGGCCGGACTGGCTGTGGCTGCGCCGGATGGCACACAACCGCATCGCAACGGTGCTGCACATCCCGCTGCCGCTCAGCTCCGACGCGCAGGCCCTGCTGCTGAAACGGTTGCGCACTGAGCTCGGCGGCCGCTACCGGGTCGCGCTGTTGCCTGCGGGCACCGCGGCCGCGGGGGTGATTCCGATCTCGCTGCCGCCCATCGGTCCACCCGATGAGCCGCCCGGTGCCTACGATCTGCAGGTGAGTGGCCCCGGCACGCCGCGGGTGCTGTTCCGCGTGGCACGCATCTCCCCGGCGGTGGCTTTGCCGCCGCGGCTGCTGATCAATCTGGCGCTGCTGGTCGCCGTACTGATCGCGGCCCTGTACGTGGCGGCCCTGGGCATCACCCGGCCGCTGTCACGCCTGGCGGGCGCGGCCGACACCATCGGTCGCGGCGCGCGCGCACCGCCGGTGCCGGAAAAGGGTGCGCGCGAGCTGCGCAACGCGGCCCGGGCATTCAACAGCATGCAGGAGCGGCTGCATCGGTATCTGGACAGTCGCACGTCGGTACTCGCAGCCATGTCGCATGACCTGAAGACACCGCTGACGCGTCTGCGGCTGCAGGTCGAGACTCTGATCGACGATCCAGCGCTCCGCGAGCGGCTCGGGCACGAGCTTGACGAAATGGAAGACATGGTGCGCGGGGCGCTCGCGCTGTTTCGGGGTCTCGATGACCAGGAGAGGGTCGAGCCGATCGACGTCAATGCGCTGGTGGAGGCCGTGCGGCGCGGGTTCGTCGAGATGGGACGTGAGGTGAGCGTCAGCGGGCATGCCGCCGCGCCGCTCCCGGGCCGGCCCCAGGCGCTCAAGCGCTGTCTGACCAATCTGGTCTCAAACGCGGTGAACTTCGGCGACGACGCCCGGATCGAAGTCCATGACGGCGCTGCGCTGCGTATCGTGGTGAGCGATGCCGGCCCGGGTATCCCGCCGCATGCTCTGGAGCGGGTCTTTGAACCGTTCTACCGGCTCGAGTCCTCGCGCAACCGGGACACCGGCGGCACCGGGCTCGGACTGAGTATCGCGCGGGACGTTGCGCAGGCGCATGGCGGCACGCTGAGTTTGCGCAACCGGCCGCAGGGCGGTCTGGAGGCCGAGCTGTGTTTCCCGCGACGCTGAGCCGTGCGCCGTACATTTGCTTACGGCGCGGGCGCGGCAGCGCCGCTAGACTTGGGGCAGAGTTGCTCACCGGTGGAGGAAAATCCATGGAAGTGACCAGTAAAGGCTGGTCTGAAGGGAAGGACGTGATCGGTCACGTCCGGAAATTCGGAGCATCTGTCCAGCGGGTGCGAATCCCGCCCGGTCAAAGCG
>JAJXWE010000482.1 GCA_021781775.1 Pseudomonadota bacterium
TGTCGAGGCAAACGAAAATCCAAAACCCTTCCGCTGGACCAAGGACCCCGACAAAATCATCGCCGCCGTCAGACGCGGGCACCAAGCGTTGGATTCGCTCCATTAGGTTCTCATTTGGCTGCCTCGGATCGACCGTATCGGTCGTAGGTTGCTTCCGACTCTCGTAGCTCCGAAGCGCGGCCGACCGGGCAGACGACTGCAGCAAATCGGGCCGCGCTTGAGCGCCGTCGAATAGCCAACGCCCGGCAGGTTCGCATCCGCTCATGCCGTCAATTTCAGGTAGAGCGCGGGTAGGCGCTCCGGGAGACGCTCGATGCGATCCATCTGGAGCACGTTGCGCCGCCCGAACATATGCGCCAGGTAACTGTCGCCGCCCGCGTCAAGACCGACACAGAACGTGTCAATGCCGGCGTGAGTCAGACCGAGGACCGCTTTTCGGGCGTCCTCCACCAAATAGCGTCGATCTGCGATATCGATGTCGGACGGCTCCCCGTCAGTGACGACGAGCAATAATCTGCGATGACTGCGCCGCAACGCGAGCTCGTGCCCGGCATGACGTATGGCGATGCCGAGGCGCGTCGAAAAGCCGGGCACAAGTCCGGCCAGGTGGCGCTGCGCCAGCAAACCGAATGGCGCCTCGAAGTCCTTGACCCTGTAGTAGCGGACTTCGTCCCGTCCGTTAGAGCAGAAGGCACGAATGGCAAACGGATCACCCAGGCCCTCCATTGCATGCGCCAGCAGCGCGGTTGCCTCGCGTTCAAGATCGAGTACCGTGGCGCTCCCCCCGCGCATCCGATCGGCCGTGGATTGGGAGATGTCAAGCAACAGCAGGGTCGTGAGATCGCGGCCGCGGCGGGCAACGGTCATATACACGCGGGGATCGGGCGCCTCGCCATGCCGGCGTCCCACCGCGGCGGCGATGCACGCTTCAAGGTCGAGACGGTCGCCTTCCGGCTGGCGGCGCAGCCGTTCCGGCCGACTGACCTTAGCCGCCCGGATCAGCGCCGAGAGCCGGTCCACGACGCTGCGATGGCGAACATAAATCTGAGGAACGACGTCTGCCCGACCGAGTGATGGCTCGTATTCGAGCAACGTCGCCCAGTCCGGGCGCTCACGACCGATGAAATAATCCCACTCCGGATAGCGCGCGACTTCGATGCCCGCTTCCTGTTCGGCTGCGGCGAGCGCGCGGGCACGGCCGGCGTCAGCCTCGGCCACAGCCGGGGACGTGTCCGAGTGCCCTTCACCGCTCTCCTCGGCCTCAAGACGAACAGCTTCCTGCATTTCGGCGGAGTCTGGGCTGCCGGATGACTCGCCGAAATCCCAGATGCCCCGGTGGTCATCCCGATAGAGCGGCTCCACGACGTACGCGCGCGGGTTGAACTGCACCCGCATCTGGCCGAGATCGTTGCCGAGAAGGCTGCCGATCGCACGGATGCTGGCGGCATCGTGTTCCTCGGGCGCTCGCTCCGCGAAAAGCGATCGGCCTTTCTCTACCCAGGCATGACCATCATGATAGGCGTCGTCCAGCAGCGCACGCGAGAGACGGGCCATCAGGCCGGGCGCGGTGAGCGAGCCCAGGGGGGCGGCAAGGTGGAACTGCAGCCATAGCCGCCGCAATCCCGGAAATTCGGCAATCGCAAGGCGCTCGACGCGCGCATCCTCCAAGGCAGAGACGATCGCTACCTGCAGCGGCTTGAGCGTGCCAAGTGGAAATCGTGCCAGCGTGAAACGCGCATGCGCGGCGATATGAGCGAGCGCCGCACGAAACAGCACCACCGCTCTCTCACCACCGGCGCCGCGGTATGTCTCTGGAACAAATATCAACGCGCCATCGAAGCTCGATCGCCGCGGCAAATCCAACGCTGATCCCGAGGCAGCACGAAGTGTCGGGTGGTAATCCCAGACGGCCGCCAAATAAGCCAGCATCCGCCGCTCCACTGCATTGAAATGCAGGTCCTCCACCCCGCGCCCAAGCCAATTTCGCGCGGAAGGATCAATGAGGGCGAAGAAGCGGCGCCGCTTTTCTGCATCCGCACCCGCGGCACGAATGCCGCTGGTGGCCCATGTTTCCAGGCCACGCACGCCGAGATGGCTGAGAACGGTCTCAGTGTGATCGAGCAGCACCGTGGGCACATCCGGCGCCAGTGTAGCAATGCGTTCGATGGCCCCGAGCCAGTCACCGAAGGCATCCGCGGTCCCGAGCACGCGCGCGGCCTTCGCCGATGCTGCAATAAGCGCCAGGGTCGCGCCAGGCCCCGCCACGGCACCGATGCGGATGGCGGCACCGGCCAGCGCGATTGCCTGGCCGACACCGAGCAGGCTCGCACATCCCGGCGCCTGTCGCAGATAGGCGATCAGACATGCGGCGCCGAGCCCCGCATGAGCGATGTCGCTGCAAGCAGCGAGCCAGGAAGCGCGGGCGCTGGCCGGCACGGCGCGCTCAGCCTGCCGCCAGAGAAGGTCGAAGGACGCCCCGAGCTCGGGCTGGTCCGTGAGTAAAGCCGCGAGCGAGTCGCGAAGTGGTCTGCTCGCTTGCTCGCTCATCCAGGCACCGACGCGGCGACAGCAGCGGTCAGCGCGTCGCGGATATCCGGATCATCGGTAATCGGCAGGACGAGCG
>JAJXWE010000483.1 GCA_021781775.1 Pseudomonadota bacterium
GCGCTCGTAGACGAAGTCCGGCCTGAATGCATGCGCCTCCAGCGTGGCGCATACTCTGCGCCCGACCGCCCGGTCATAGGCGAGCTTGCCGAGTTCGCTCGCGACCACCGTCGCGTCGATTCCCCGGCTGTCGATGCCGAGCTCCTCGGCCAGATGCTCCACCGAGCCCGCGGGCAGCTGCGCAGCCAGCTCGATGATCGTCGCCGGCGGCGCGGCATTGCCGCTGCCCAGACGTGCGCAGGCAACGATGACCTCGTGTCCCAGCTCCGTTGCGGCGCGCACGAACTCCCGCACGTGCACCGATGCACCTTTGTCTCCAAGCACCGGAATGCCGTGATCGAAATTCAAGTAGAGAATCTTCACCGTGCTCCCTCCCCGGCCCCGACCGCAGCCGCCTCGAATTCCGCGGTCACTTCCTCCGTGTCGCGCGCCATGCCGTGCGCACAGCACGACGGGTGCCCCATCAGCGCGTGCAGATCACGTGTGGTCTCCCACAGATCAAACTCCCGCCGCAGCACCTCTCGCGCCGCACGGGCCAGCTCCCGACCCAATTGGGGGTTGTCCAGCAAACGCTTCGTTTGCCAGGCAAGGGCCTGCGGATCGCGCGACGGTGCAAGCAGTCCGGTGGACCCGTGACGCACCAGTTCCGGTATCCCCGATACGTCGGTCGCGACCACTGGCACCCCGACCGCCATCGCTTCGGCGATGACGTTTGGGATCCCGTCACGGTCACCATCCTCGGCAATCCTGGGAGCGAGCACGAACAAGTCCGCCTCCCGGTATCGCACGATCAGCTCCCGATGCGTCATCGGGCCGCTCAGGATGACCCGCTCGGCCAGATCGAGACGTCCGATCTGCGCCAGAAGCGCATCACGCAGCGGGCCGGACCCGACGATCTCACATTCGAACTTCACGCCCTGGTCGCGCAGCACCGCGCACGCGGCGATCAGATCCTCGTGGCCCTTCTTCGGCACCAGTCGACCGACCGCCAGAATCCGCCGCCGCCGCGGCTGCCGCTCCGCACGCTCATCGGCGGCGGCGAAGTTCTGCAGATCGATGCCGTGGTAGACCAGATGGATTCGCTGCGGATCCAGGTTTGGTGCGATCCGGCGCAAATACTCTGCGTTGTATGCGGTACAGGTCGCGACGAACACCGCGGCGTGCAGATGGCGGCGCAGGATGGCCGGCCGGGACAGATAGATATCCTTCGCATGTGCGGTGAAGCTGAATGGAATCCCGCTCATGCGGTGCGCGAAATGGGCCACCGAGGTCGGCGCATTAGCAAAGTGCGCGTGGATGTGCCGCACCGCCTCGCGTCGGCACATGTGCGCCAGGACGCCCGCCCGGGCGAACTGCCGCCACAACGATATCGGATGTCGCGAGGTCAGCGTACGCCGCACCGCGAGCCCGAGCGCACCGAGGTAGCGCAGGGGCTCCGCACCGAACATCCGCAGGTGTGCCGCGCCGAATACCCGCAGCGTTGCCCGCCAGCCCGACGGCGGCACGTGGACCGCGGCCCGTACTTCCGCGACCATCGGATGGTGCGGCGGTGGCTCGGGCGGGAGCAGCGAGAAGATGTGCAACCGCTCGCCGAGCCGCTCCATGGCCCGGATTTCGTTGAGGATGAAGGTTTCGGTCAGACGTGGATAGCGCTTGAGGACGTAGGCGACCGGACCGTGATTCTGCGTGCTCATGCAACCCCCTGTATCCGCTGCGCGGGTTGCGCGGCGCGGCGCGTGAACTCCGCGGCCACCCGCTCGGCACCGCGCAGATCGACCGCAGCCCACGACTGTTCCCGGGGCAACGGCGCCGCGAGTGCGCACGGTACCCGGCGCTTCAGCGTCGCAGCCAGTGCGTCGTCTGCATCGACCGAATCGAACAGCCCCAGCTTGGCCAGCAACGTTGCCCGCAGGCGCTGTTCCTGCCGTGGCACGCTGCGCGGCACCAGAATCGCCTTCTTCCGGGCCGCCAGGAGTTCGACGCTCGTGTTGTAACCGGCCATCGCGACGACCACCTCGGCGCATCTGATGCTCGGCATCAACTCCGTGGTGTAGGAGACGATCTGAACGTCATCCCGTCCGGCCGCCGCCGCATACAGCGCATCGCTTTCGCTGCGCGGCATAAGAGGTCCGGTGACGATTACCGAATAGAAGTCATTCGCAGCGCCCGCGCAAAGCCCCTGAAGGTACGCGCGCATCAGGAAATATCCGTCACCGCCACCACCGGCCGTGACCAGCACCACCGGCCGCTCGCCGCTGCACCGTCGGTCCCAGCAGACGTTTCCACCGGCGGCGATCTGCAGCTGCTCGAAGCGTGATCGACCGACGACGTAGCCACAGTACTTCACGCGCTGCGCCACGTTCGCCGAGAGCCCGTAGGCCGATACGACGTCGAACAACCGCTCGCTTCCATAGACGAACACGTCGTCGTACGCGTGCTCGATCAACGCGTGCACGTCCTGTTCCTGCCATGTCCGGCGCACGCTCTCCGGGCTGTCGAGGATGTCGCGCAGTCCAAGTACCGTACGGGTTTCGGGAATCTCATTGCGGATGAGCGCCAGCGTGGAGAGCAGCTCGCCATTCATGCCCGCCGGTGCGTGATCGACCAGGAAGACCTCGGGCCG
>JAJXWE010000484.1 GCA_021781775.1 Pseudomonadota bacterium
GTCGGCCTCCTCGCGGATGCGCGCATCGAGCGGCAGTTCCCCGAGCAACCGCACACCGTATTGCTCGGCCATGCGCGCTCCGCCGCCGGCGCCGAAGATGTGCTCGACATGCCCGCAGTTCGAGCAGACGTGCACACTCATGTTCTCGACGATGCCGAGCACGGGCACGGCGACCTTCTCGAACATCTTCAGCCCCTTGCGCGCATCGGCAAGCGCGATGTCCTGCGGGGTGGTGACGATCACCGCGCCGGCGACCGGCACCTTCTGGGCGAGCGTCAGCTGGATGTCCCCGGTGCCGGGCGGCATGTCAATGACCAGATAATCGAGCTCGCCCCAGCGCGTCTGGGAAAGCAGCTGCTGCAGCGCCTGCGTGACCATCGGTCCGCGCCAGACCATGGGCTGCTCGGCATCGACCATGAACCCGATGGACATCGCCTCCACCCCGTGGGCGCGCAGGGGGATGATGTGCTGGCCATCGGGCGAGCTTGGCCGCTCGCCGGACAACCCCAGCATCAGCGGCTGGCTCGGTCCGTAGATGTCCGCGTCCAACACCCCGACGCGCGCACCCTGGGCGGCCCAGGCGAGGGCCAGATTCACCGCGACGGTAGACTTGCCGACCCCGCCCTTGCCCGAGGCCACTGCGATCACGTTTTTGATGCCCACGAGCGGCTGCAGCGGCCGCTGCACCGCATGGGCACGGATCTGCCCCTGGATGGTAAAACGCACTGGCTGAGGCACGCCGGCGGCGGCCACGTGCGCGCCGAGCGCCCCGGCCAGGGTCTCCTGGTAGCCCCCGACCGGGAAGCCCAGCTCGATGCGCGCCGCGTAGCCCTGTGGCGCCGCACTCAGCTCGCGCAGCGCACCGGCCTCCCGCAGGCTCTGGTGCAGGTGGGGCTCAATGTAGCTCTCGATGGCCGCACGCAGGGCATCCAGGGTCGGATCATCGGACATGGGACTTGTGCAACCCGAACCGGTAAAGGGACGGCAATTGTAGAGGCAAGCGGCGGGGCGCGCATCGGGCTCTACCACCCCGGGGGCTATGGCATACTTCGGGCGCCTCCGGGCCCCGCCCGCGCCGTAGCGCGGAGTGCGACCCAGATCTCACGCGGCGGGACCGGAATACGAGGATGCTAGGGTATGCAAGCGGACTCCTCTGCGGGGCCCGGCGGATCGGCTGAATGGCGTTTTTGACCAATTTGCGGGCCGACCGGCTGGTCACCAGCCTCCGGTCGTCGACGGACCCGACTCACCCGGACACCCAGAAAGCCGTCGCGCGGCTGAAGGATCTGGGTGCGGGCGCCATTGCCCCGGTGCTCGCGGCACTGCCGGAGGCCGACAAGAACGCCACGATCGCCTTCGTCGACGTGCTCGCCGCGCTGGTCAGCGCCAAGACCTTTCCCCAGTTCGCCGAGGGTCTCGTGCAGGGCAGCCCGCGGGTGATCGCCGGCATCGCCTGGGCGCTCACCAGCAGCCGCAATTACCCGCCGCACCTGCTGCTCGATGCGCTCACCAGCCCCGGTATCGCCAAATCGGCGCTGCTCGAGGTCATCGGCGCACACAAGGCGCGCTTCACGCTGCGCGAGCTACTCGCGGCAGCCTACAACCAGGAGCCGAACGAGAAGGCGGCGCTGTTCCGGATTATCGGGGAGCTGGCCACACCGGCGACGTTGCCGGAGTTGCTGCAGCGCCTGGAGGGCAAGGATCCCATCGCCCGGGTGCACATCATCAACATCCTCTCGCGCTTCGACCTGCCCGAAGTGCACACGGCGCTGCAGCGACTGCTGCGCGACCCGAACAAGCTGATCCGCGGCGCGGTGCTCTCCGCGCTGCAGCGCATGGACGGACAGATCGACGTCGAGCGGGTCTGCGAGCTGCTGAAAGACCCGGAAATCGACGTGCAGAACCGCGCCATCGACGTCGTGATCAAGGCGAACCACCCCGAGACCATCCGTCACCTGATCGGGGTGCTGAAGGACGAGAACGAGAACGCCCGGCGCGCGGCCGTCGAGGTGCTCAACGAGGTCGGCGACGCCAAGTCGGTCAAGCATCTGCTGGAGGCGCTGAAGGACAGCGACTGGTGGGTGCGCTCGCGCGCGGCCGATGCGCTCGGGCGGATCGGCGGACCGCGCGTCATCGACGCGGTTCTGCAGCTGGTTCGGGACAAGGATGAGGATATCCGCCGCTCGGCCATCGAGATCCTCAACCAGACCAAGGATCCGCGCGCGGTGGACTCGCTGATCCAGGCGACGCGCGATCCGGACTGGTGGGTGAGCGAGCGGGCGGTCGATGCGTTGGCGGAGATCGGCAGCAAGCGCGCCGTGCCGCGGCTGCTCGAGATGCTCCAGGGCGGCAACGCCAAGATCCTGCCGGTGGTGGTGCGAGCCCTGGGCAAGATCGGCGACGGACAGATCACCACCACGCTCGTGCCGCTGCTCTCCCGCCCCGAGCGCGAGGTGCGCATCGAGGCGATGCAGGCCCTGGCGCACATCGCCGATCCGGCCAGCGCCGATGTGCTGCGCGCGCAGCTGAAGAGCCAGGCGAGCGGCACGGATCAGACCATCGCCCGCGCCGCCGAAGCCGCCCTGGCTGACCTGGAGCGGCGCCTCGCCGGCGCCAGCGCGG
>JAJXWE010000485.1 GCA_021781775.1 Pseudomonadota bacterium
GCTGCTCGATCCGCGACCACCGGCAGCCGTGGCCGCGGGCAATGTGGAGACCTCGCAGTGCATCGTCGATGCGCTCTACGGCGCGCTCGGGGTGCTCGCCGCCTCGCAAGGCACGATGAACAATCTGACCTTCGGCAACGCGCAGCTGCAGTACTACGAGACCATCGCCGGCGGGGCGGGGGCCGGAGCGGACTTCTCCGGATGCGACGCGGTGCAGACGCACATGACCAACTCGCGGCTCACTGATCCGGAGATCCTCGAGGCGCGATTCCCGGTGCTGCTGCGCGAGTTCTCGATTCGCCGCGGCTCGGGCGGGGCGGGCCGTCGCCGGGGCGGTGACGGGGTGGTGCGGCGGCTCGAGTTCCGCGCGCCGCTCGCCGGCGCGCTGCTGGCCAATCACCGGCGCGTGCGCCCCTTCGGGCTCGCGGGCGGGCAGAGCGCGGCAGGCGGCGCTGGGCAGATCCGCCGGGCCGACGGGACGCTCGAGCCGATCGGGGCCACCGCGAGCTTCGCGCTCAGCACGGGCGACGTGCTCACGATCCTGACGCCCGGGGGCGGCGGATTCGGGGCGCCGCCATGAATCTCTGGCCGCTGCTCGCCATCCTCGTGCTGGTGGTCGGTTTTGCCGTCGGCCTGAACCCGCTCCTGGTCATTCTGGTCACGGCCTTCACGGCGGGGGTTGCCGCGGGCATCGCGCCGCTGCACCTGCTGGCGGCACTCGGCCGTGCCTACAATGGCACGCGCTACGTCACGCTGATCTGGCTCATCCTGCCGGTCATTGGTCTGCTCGAGCACGAGGGGTTGCGCGAGCGGGCCCGCACGGTGATCGGGCGGATGCGAGCAGCGACCGCCGGGCGGATCATCCTCACTTACCTCGCGCTGCGCCAGATCACCGCCGCGCTCGGGCTGACATCCCTCGGCGGGCCGGCGCAGATGGTGCGCCCCATCGTGGCGCCCATGGCCGAAGGGGCCGCCGAGAGCCACCTCGGGGCAATCTCCGAGCGCATGCGCCACCTCGTGCGCGCCTACGCGGCGAGCGCCGACAACGTCGGGGCGTTCTTCGGCGAGGACATCTTCATCGCCATTTCCTCGATTCTTCTGATCAAGGGTTTTCTCGCCCAGAGCGGCTATCACATCGCGCCGTTTCGCCTCTCGATGTGGGCCATTCCGACGGCACTGCTCGCCTTCGCGATCCACGGGGCGCGACTGTGGCGACTCGATGCGAAGCTCAGGCGCATGGCGCGCGAGGAGCGGCTCTGATCGGGTTGCAGGACGTGTATGCACTGGCCGGCGTCATGTTCGCCGGCTTCGCGCTGTACAGCGTGCGCGACCGCAGCAATCCGCGGCGCCTCGGCAGCGGCGCGTTCTGGGCGCTGGTGGCCGTGAGCTTTCTGCTCGGTTCCCGCATCGGCGCGGTGGCCAACGGCGTGCTGGTTGTGGCGCTGATCCTGATCGGCGGCACGGGTGCCATGGGACGCGGCTCGAAGGAGCGCTCGACGGGCGAGGAGCGGGAGCGCCGCGCAGCGCAGCGCGGCAACGCGTTATTCGTGCCGGCGCTGCTCATTCCGCTCATCGCCGTGGTGGGGACTCTCGCGCTGGGACGCATCCGTATCGCCGGCGCCCCGTTCGCCGACCCCCGGGAAGTGACGCTGATCGCGCTCGCGCTCGGTATCGTCGTGGCACTCATCGTGGCGCTGTGGCAAGCCCAGGCGCCGCCGCAGGCGGCGCTCGACGAGGGGCGCCGGCTCGCGGACATGATGGGTTGGGCGCTCATTCTGCCGCAGCTGCTCGCCTCGCTGGGCGCCGTGTTTGCCCTGGCCGGCGTCGGCGCGGCCGTCGGGCACATCGCCACGACCTGGCTGCCACTGGGCCAGCCGTTCGTCGCGGTGCTTGTCTATTGCGTGGGGATGGCGTTGTTCACCATGGTCATGGGCAACGCCTTCGCCGCGTTCCCGGTGATGACCGCCGCCATCGGGGTGCCCTTGATCGTGCAGCGCTTCGGCGGCGACCCGGCGGTGATGGGTGCGGTCGGGATGCTCTCCGGGTTCTGCGGCACGTTAGTGACGCCGATGGCGGCCAACTTCAACATCGTGCCGGCGGTGCTGCTTGAGTTGCCCGACCGCAACGCGGTGATCAAGGTGCAGATTCCGACCGCCATCGCGCTGCTCGGCTGCAATATCGCGCTCATGTATGTGCTCGTGTTCCGCTTTTGACCCAGGACCTGGCATGACCCCAAGTATCACGGTCGTTCTGGCCGAGCGCTTCGCGCGCATTGCACTCGGCCACGTGACGCGCGAGTACCCCAACAAGCTCGATCACGTGCTCACGGGACCCGCGGACGTGCGTTCCCCGCGCGAGCTGCACCCGATCTTCTTCGGCAGCTTCGACTGGCATTCCTGTGTGGACGGGCACTGGCTGCTCGCGCGGCTGTACCGGCGCTTCCCACAGCTCGAGGCCGCCGGACGGATCCGCGCGCTGCTTGATGGGCAGTTCACCGCGGCGAAGGTCGCCGCAGAGCTCGCCTACCTCGAGCCGGCCGCCGCGCGCGGGTTCGAGCGGCCCTACGGCTGGGCATGGCTGCTGATGCTCGCGGGCGAACTGCACCGCCACGGGAGCGCCG
>JAJXWE010000486.1 GCA_021781775.1 Pseudomonadota bacterium
CCGTGCCGGTGTGGGCACTGGAGCAACTGCGTGCGCTGCAGGGGCAGATACGTCAGATGCAACTGATGGAGGCCGCGTTGGCCCAGCCGATGCTGATGCCCGCACCACCGCTGCGGGTCGCGTTCGGCCGACCGCTGCTGCTGCCCCTCCCGGGGCAGGCTCCGATCGAGGTGCGTCTTCTCGAACCGATGTTCGGCTTTCGCCCCATGCCGTTGCCGATGCGGGTCATCGTGATCGCGCCTGCGAAGCCGGCCCCGCGCGCGGCACCTGCCGCCGCGCATCGCGGCCACCTGGTCTAGGTCTAGCGTGAAGGCGCAGGGCGCCGGCGGTCGCAGCGGACTGCCGGCGCCTCGAGCGTCGCGCAGCGCAGCGGACCCCCAGGGCCGATCCGCCTCCGGGCGCACTTGGTGCAACCCCGGCCGGTCTTGGCTAGCATGCACGGGCGTCCCGAGCGACGCGGAGGCTGCAAGCATGAGACTCGTACCACTGCTGAAGAATGTCGCCCTGGGCGCATCCGCGGGAGTCGCCCTGCTCACCGCGCTGCCACTGTTTGGCGCCGTAGGAACGATCACCACGGCGGGCGCCGTGGTCGGCTCGCTGCTCGGCGGGGTCGCCGGCGTCCTCGACACGATGCGCACCCAGCGTTCTTAGCCCACCGGCGGCGCCCCTGCTCAGGCGCTGGCGGCGCCTTGCAGTGTGCTCAATCGGTGATGCTGTGCGGCCAGACTGAGGAACGCGCCACCGCGTGAGCGCAGGCTCGGCCGCGGCCCGGTGCGCAGCGCCTGCTCAACGCGCTTGGGCGTCCCCAGATCACTCCAGCCACACTTCGGGACAGCCAGCACGCGGAACGCATCCTCTTGTCCCGCAACGATGTCTCGCGAGAAATCAACAATCGGCAACGCCTCGTACATTGCCGCGAGCGCCCGGCAACCCGGGTAGTCGCGCTCGCAGTTGAGGGCGACCTGCAGCGCCGAGACAATCGGCGCGATGCGTGCCTGGAAGCGCTCGAGCAGCGCCGCCCCCGTCGAAACGACGATGAAGGCGTTCCACAGCGCACCGCCTCGGATCAGCTCGCGCGTCTCGGCGAGATCGGGTTTCTCGACGAAGCGCTCCACGGTCGACGCCCCGCGCCCGTCGCTTTCGCCCGGCACGATGTAGCCGAGCTCCGGATCGGCCTCCTCCGGCTCGATTCCCATCAGCAGCGTCTCGTGCGGACGACGTGACAGTTGTTGCAGCGCTGCGCCAAGGGAATCGGCGAGCACGGACTCCTGCAGAACGAGATGGTCCGAGGGCAACAGCACGAGTTGCGCACCCGGATCGCGCGCCAAGATCCGCAGCAGTGGCAACAGGATGCCCACGCCTGTACCGCGATTGCGGGGTTGCACGATGATGTTGTCCGCCGGCAACGTCGCCAATGCATCCGCCCACCATCGGCGGTGCTGCTCGGCCACCACGGCGCAGGTCTGCTCCGCAGCGGTCAATGCGTGGGCGCGGCGCAGCGCCTCGTGCAGCAGCGGTGGACCGTCGAAGAGCGAACAGAACTGCTTGGGCACCGCAGTGCCTGAAGGGCCCGTGGTCAGCGACTTCAGGCGGCTGCCGTCCCCTGCAGCCAGTACCAGCGCCCACACGTTGTTCGCATCTAGCATGGCACCCGCTCCTGATTCCGTTGAGCAGAGGTCACGGGCGGCGCCGCCCAACCCCACATTGTGAAAAGCATGCCTATGTTGAGTCGCTGCGGCATCGTGGGTTCCCGCAGCTCAAAAAAAAGAAGTCGACTCACCCGTCCGCGGAGCCCGCGCGCACGCCGATTCACTCCCGGAGCGTCGCCGAGCGGGGCGCACCGGGAGATCTGAGCGCGCCGCCGCTGGCGGCGGTGCCGTCACGTCGGTGTGCGGCGACATCAACGGGCTCGACGTGCGGCTGCTCCATCCGGATCGTCACCTGGATTGCAGCCAGCCGCAGATACAGGCGCCGCTCGCGATACAGCGGCACCCAGCCGTAGACGAGCGTCTCGATCGGCCGCCACAGGGCGAGCCAGGCCAGAATGATCAGCCCCTCGTCGAGCAGCGGCGACAAACCGTGGCTGGCAACGCTCGTCAGGATGGTTCTCGCGCTCATCGCGATGAGGAAGATTCCGATACCTCCGAGCAGCGCCAGTCGCCCCAGGCGCAGCTGCTCGCGCAGACGGATTTGGGTCGAGTTCGCCATGCGCGTGTAATAGTGTTCGAGCGCCGGCTGCAGGTCGGCGGCCAGGTCGCCCCCTTCGCTCGCATGTACGTGCAGATGCCACACGGCAGCCGCGGCGTTCTCCCGGAATTCGTCCTCGATGAACGTCGCCGCATGCACATCGAGGTCGCGATCCCAGAACGGGGACGCATCGAGGGAATTGAACAGCTGCGCCAGATTGCGCACCCGAATGCTCACCGTGGCGGCGCTCACGGGGTGCGCCGCGGGACGATGTCTGCCCACCGCGGGCCTGATCCGCATACCGCTAGTGTGCGCCACGCGGCCCCTCGCTGCCACGCGGTCTGCCACGGATGCATGCGCACCAATACCTATGGCTTCGCCGTCCCGGGAGGCCTACGGTATTCCGTTGACCGCAGCGGCCGCGTTGCCGC
>JAJXWE010000487.1 GCA_021781775.1 Pseudomonadota bacterium
GATGCTCTCGAGCGCGAGCCCCTCGAGCTGCGGATCCTCGAGCAACGCCAGGTGCGCGGCGAGGATCTCGGCGGCCGGACCGGCCGCCACGCCGAGCGAGCGCTCCAGGGCCGTGCGGACCACCTCGCGGGCGCGGCGCAGATCGGCAGTCTCCCGGTCGCTGCCGCTCCCCGCCTCAACCACGTCGAATTCGCGCGGCTCGAGCCGTGCGGCCGGTCCCACCGCAAATCCCCGGCTCGCGACCACGCCGCGCAACACCGTCCCCGCGGCGGGTGCGGCTGACGTCACGAGCACTCGCGCGGGGGCCGGCGCAGCGGAGCCGGCCACGGATCGCGTCTGCCGCGACAGCAGCGACGCGAGCGTCTCGAGCGCATCGTGTGCATCGGGTCCGCGGGCCTCGATGTGTATCTCGGCGTCCCGCCGCACACCGAGCGTCATCAGGGCCGTGGCGCTGCGGGCATCGGCGAGCCGCCCCGCAAAGCGAATGAGCACGTGGGCCCGCAGCCCCTTCAGCCCGGTGGCCACCTGCGCCGCCGGTCGTGCGTGAATGCCGTGCTCCAGCGCCACACGCACGGTGCGCACCAGCGTTTGCTGATCGTCCCCGGGGAGTGCGGTGGCCGGCGCGCTCAGTCTGAGGGCCCATTGCATCAGGGCATCGCCGAGCTGCACGGTGCGCCCCACGGTGCGCTGCACCAGCTGCGCCTCGCCGGGCGAGATCACCAGGATCGGGGTGAGCAGACTCGGAGCGCGGCGGGCGAGCAGGTCCAGATCGAAGCTGAGCAGCGCCTCGCCGGGACGCACGCGCTGTCCGGCGGTGACGTGCGCCCGGAAGCCCTCGCCACCGAGCGCCACGGTGTCGACCCCGACGTGCATCAGCACATCGACTCCCTGATCCGTCCGCAGCGTCACCGCGTGCCGGGTCTCGGGCAGCGCAACGATCTGCCCCGCGCAGGGGGCGCACAGCGTCTCGCCCAGCGGGTCGATCGCCACACCATCGCCGAGCATGCGACCGGAGAAAACCGGATCGGGCACTTCCTCGAGTGGAGCGCTCCAGCCCGCCAGGGGCGAGAGCAGCACGAGTTCGCTCATGGCGCCGGGTGCCCCGCGTGCAGCCCCCACACCAGGGCGCGCAGCAGCGAATTGCGCGGATCATCCTCACCGAGCACCCAGATCATCACCCCGCGCAGGTGCTCGCGCCGCACGAAGGCAGCCTTGATGGCGAGGGACTGTGGGTCATCGTATGTGAAGAATATGCGCCGGCGCGCGTTGTACAGCCACGGCGCCTGCGCCGTGGTGCTCCAGTGCCGCACCCACCGCGGGTTGCACAGCAGGCGCGACTCGACGCTCCTCCAGGGCGTCTCCGGGTAGATCCCGGTGAACTTCGAGTACAAACCGGCGCCGGCAGCGCCGACCCCGGTGAATCCCCTTCCGTAGAAGGCCATGCCGAGCAGCATCTTGTCGGCCGGCACTCCGTGCGCCTCGTAGAAGCGCACTGCCCCGGCGAGGTTGTCGCGTGAGCGCTGCGGTTCGGGCTGCGGGTCGCGCGGATCGGCGCCGAGCGGCGTGTTGAAACCGCTGTCGGGGCTGAAAACGGTGTTCATGTCATAGGTCATGACGTTGAACCAGTCCACATACGGCACGAGCGCGGACAGATCGTAGCTGTCCGCCACCGAGTACGGCCCGCCTTCCTGCCAGGTACCGGCCGGGGTCGCCACGGTCAGCAGATAGTGCCGATGGGTTCTGCGTCCCAGGGCATCGAGCCGCCGGCGCAGCTCGCGCACCAGTGCCGTGGCATCGGCCCGGTCCTGCGGGCGCGAGCGGTTCATGCCACCATGCACGGGGAACTCCCAGTCCAGATCGATGCCGTCGAAGTGGTCCCGCCCGATCAGCAGCTGGACGCAGCTGCGTGCGAAGCGGGCACGCGAAGCCGGCGTGAGCGCAATGTCGGAGTACCCGGGCGCCTGGTCCCAGCCGCCGATCGAGACCAGAACCTGCAGGCCGGGATGTGCGCGGCGCAGCGCGCGCAACGCGCGCACGGTCCGGTCCTGGGCCACCCCGAGCGGCGCACACGTGCCGCCGGCGGCCGGCTCCTCGAAAGCATAGATGATGTCGTTGAGCATGCGCGCCGGGATATCCGCCACCGGCATGCCGCCGTCGTAATAGGCGGCCACCTGCCCGGCCGCGACAGCCCGCGCCGGTGCGCCCGTGGCGAACACGGCCAGCGCAACCAGCGCGCCCAGCGCCGCACGCGCAGCCGCGGAAATTCGAGATGACCCGGAATTGCTCGTCACGGTAGTCCCCGATGATGCGCCCGGAAAGGTGTCGGGCGCTCGCGCCCGGGCGCCGCAGGCGGCGCGGCCCGCGCCGCCGCCGGCCCCACCGGGATCATCGCAGACGGGGGGAGTGTCCGCGATGATCCCGGCTCCAGAGCTGCTCCGGCCAGCGTGCCGGAGCCCGGCGCCGCCTGGCGCCGGCGTCCCTGCCCGCATATCCCCGGGCTAGAACTTGTATTGCGCCGTCAGATAGAACGTCCGTCCGTTGTCATAGATGGCAAACGGGGCGCCGGGATTGCCGTTGGCGTAATAGCGGATGTT
>JAJXWE010000488.1 GCA_021781775.1 Pseudomonadota bacterium
GAGCGCACTCGACCGTACCGGCGCCATGGCACCTGGCACAAAAGAACCTGGTCATCGTACGCATCGACGAGATCCGCGGTCTTCACGGACGTCTCCGCGCCGGCACCACGGTTCGCCCCGATAACGCGAGTCGCAAATCGTCATGCCCGACGGTCTCGATGTACATACGCACCCCGTCGCTCTAGGATCAACCGCTCAACGATAGCCGAGCCGCGGCACACATCCAAGCTTTCACCCCGCCGCGGACCCTCGCCACTCCGCAACCGGACCCGGTCAAGACCATGCATGAGCTCGCCCTCACCTTTGCCGAGATCAAAGCGGCACGCCGACGCCTGACGGGTATCGCCCATCGAACGCCGGTGCTCACATCGGCCACGGCGGACGCGATGACCGGCGCGCAGCTGTTCTTCAAATGCGAGAACTTCCAGCGCATGGGCGCATTCAAGTTCCGCGGCGCGTACAACGCCGTCGCCAGTCTCGATCCGGCGCGGCGCGCCGCCGGAGTCGTCGCGTTCTCCTCCGGCAACCACGCGCAAGCCATCGCGCTCGCCTGCCGATTGCTCGACAGCCGGGCGGTCATCGTCATGCCGAGCGATGCCCCACGCGCCAAAGTCGCCGCGACCCGAGGCTACGGCGGCGAGGTGGTATTCTACGACCGCTATCGGGAGGATCGAGAAGCGCTCGGCCGACGGCTCGCCGCCGAGCGCGGCCTGTCGCTGATTCCGCCCTACGATCATCTGGACATCATGGCCGGCCAGGCCACCGCGGCGACGGAATTGCTCGAGCAGACTGGACCGCTCGATATGCTGCTGGTACCGCTCGGCGGCGGGGGGCTGCTCTCGGGCAGCGCTGTAGCAGCCCGGCACCTATGCCCCGAGTGCGCAGTGATCGGTGTCGAGCCGGAGGCGGGCGATGATGGGCGCCAGAGTCTGCGCGCCGGCCACATCGTTCACATCGCCACGCCCGAGACCATCGCCGACGGCGCCCAGACCCAGCAGCTGGGTAAACACACGTTCCCGATCATCGCCGCGCTCGTTCGCGACATCGTGACGGCGAACGATGCCGCACTGGCCGCGACGATGGCCTGGTTCGCCGAGCGCATGAAAATCGTCGTCGAGCCGACCGGCGCTCTGGCCGCCGCCCCAGCCCTCGGCGGCCGGCTCGAGCTGCGCGGCAAGCGCGTCGGAATCATTCTCTCCGGCGGCAACATCGACCTGGAACGATTCGCCGCGCTCATCGCGCGGGCCGACCCCGCACGCCTCGGTTGAGTCTCGCCGCCCGGGCGGCGAGACTCAGGCGGCGTTGGAAGGCGCAGGCCTGAGACGAGCCAGACGCGGGTCCGGCACCTGCTGGGTGATGCAGTGGATGCCTCCGCCGCCGAGCAGAATCTCGCGCGCCGGCACGCCGAGCACCTCCCGGCCGGGACACAGTCCCTGGAGAGTCTCCCGGGCCTGCGCATCGGTGCGTGCATCGAGCAGCGGCATGACCAGGCCGCCATTGGCGAAGTAGAAATTCACGTAGCTGGCCGCGAGGCGCTCGCCACCACGGCGCGGCTTGCAGGCCGCGCTCGGCGCAAGACCGGCCGCTTCCGATTCGGTCATGTACAGCGGACCCGGCATCGGCAACCGCGCGACCTCGAGGCGTCGGCCGCGTGCGTCGCGTGCCGCAGTCAGACGTTCCCATGCCTCTTGCGAGCGCTCGTACTGCGGATCAGCGCGATCGTCTGTCCACGTCAGGCACACCTTACCCGGGGCAACGAAACAGGCCATGTTGTCGATATGCCCGTCGGTCTCGTCGTTGTAGACGCCAAGCCGCAGCCAGATGAAGTGCGTCACGCCGAGATACTCGCGCAACATTGCCTCCATGGCCTCGCGCGTCACAGCCGGATTACGGTTGGGATTGAGGACGCACTCCTCGGCGAGCAGCGCGGTGCCCTCGCCATCGACGTGAATGGCGCCGCCCTCGATCACGATCGGCGCCCGGTAGCGCGCCCGGCGCTCGCGGGCGAGCACCTCCGGCGCCACGCGCTCGTCCTGGTCCCAGGGATGATAGAGACCGTGCTCAAGGCCGCCCCAGGCGTTGAATCGCCAGTGAATGCCGCGCAGCTCGCCCGGTTTGCCGACCAGGTAGGTCGGACCGACGTCGCGCATCCAGCAGTCGTCGTGCGCGAGCGTGACGACCTCGACGCCGCGCGGCAGCAGCTCACGCGCCGCCTCAGTGTGCGCCGCCGACACGCCCACATGCACCGGCTCGAAGCGGGCGATGGCCGCGGCGACGGCAGCGAAGGCCGCCTGCGCCGGCCGGGCCCGTTCGCGCCAGTTGTCCGCGCGCTCCGGCCAGAGCATCCAGCAGCCCTCGTGAGCCTCGAATTCTGCCGGCATCCACCAGCCGTCGCGGGCCGGCGTGCCGGCGAGCACGCCGGCGTCGGACAGACTCATGCGCGCTGCTTGCTGTGCCGGAAGCCGTAAGCCATGTAGATCGCACCGCCGATCACGGTCCACACCACGAGCCGGATCCAGGTCGCATCCGAGAGGAAATACGTCATGCCGAGACACACGGCAGCGCCCAGCGGACAAAGCAGCCAAGCCCAGGGA
>JAJXWE010000489.1 GCA_021781775.1 Pseudomonadota bacterium
CTGTCACGGTCAGAAATTTCCCTGGAACCACGCTCGCATGCGATCGATCGTGGTCTTGGCGTTGCTGCCGATTGAACGGCCGCGCCGCACGGGCAAAATATTGTCGCGGGCATAGAGCAGCAGGCCGACACCGGTGGAGAACACCGGATTGCGCACCACATCGGTGAGGCCCTGCACCTGCTGCGGCAGTCCGAGGCGCACCGGCACATGGAACACCTCCTCGGCGAGCTCGATCGCCCCTTCCATGCGGGCACTGCCGCCGGTGAGCACCACGCCGGCGACGATGATTTCCTCGAAGCCGCTCCGGCGCAGCTCATCGCGCACCAGGCCGAACAGCTCCTCGTAGCGCGGCTCGACGATCTCGGCGAGCGTCTGGCGGGCCAGGCGGCGCGCCGGGCGGTCCCCGACGCTCGGCACCTCGATGCTCTCGTCGGGATTGGCCAACTGCGAGAGCGCGCAGGCGTAGCGGATCTTGATATCCTCGGCGTGCTGCGTCGGGGTACGCATCGACACGGCGATGTCGTTGGTGACCTGATCGCCGGCGATCGGGATCACTGCGGTGTGCCGGATCGCGCCCTGGGCGAACACCGCGATGTCGGTGGTGCCGCCACCGATATCGACCATGCACACACCGAGTTCCTTCTCATCGTCGGTGAGTACCGCGAAGCTCGAGGCGAGCTGTTCGAGCACGACGTCTTCGACTTCGAGTCCACAACGCTTGATGCACTTCTCGATGTTCTGCGCGGCGCTGTCGGCGCCGGTGACGATGTGCACCTTGGCTTCAAGCCGCACGCCCGACATACCAATCGGGTCGTGGATACCTTCCTGACCATCGACGACGAACTCCTGCGGCAGCACGTGCAGGATTTTCTGGTCGGCGGGAATGGCGAGTGCCCGGGCCGCGTCGATCACGTGCTCGACGTCCCCGGGGGTGACCTCGCGGTCACGGATCGCGACTACACCGTGCGAATTCAGGCTGCGCACATGGCTGCCGGCGATGCCGGCAAACACCGAGTGGATCTCGCAGCCGGCCATGAGCTCGGCCTCCTCGACCGCGCGCTGAATCGACTGCACGGTCGACTCGATGTTGACCACCACGCCCTTCTTCAGGCCACGTGACGGCTGGGTGCCGATTCCGAGCACCTCGATGGCCCCGTCGGCTCCCACCTCCCCGACGAGGGCGAGCACCTTCGAGGTGCCGATATCGAGCCCGACGATGAGGTCCCGGTCAGATCGCTTACGCATCGCGGCCTCCTCCGGCGCGCCGCGCCGATGAGTTATCCTGCGGCGCGTTCGTGCGCCAACCAATCGCAAAGCCGTTCATGTAACGCATATCGATGTAGGAAATGTCCCCGGCGCGCCGTTTGACGATCACGAGCGCCACATTGACGAATTTTTCGAATCGCGAGTCGAACTGCGAACGGCCGAGCCGCACGGCGATGCCGTTGTCGAGCGTGAACTCCCAGGTGCCACGCGCACTCAACGCAAGTGAGGTGATCGCGAAGCCCTCCGGGGCGAGCTCCCCGCTCATGCGCAGGTAGCGGCGCGTCACCTCGGCGGCCGTCCCGTCGGGACCGGAGAGGCTCGGCAGTCCGGGCGGCGCTGCAGCGGTGTGTACGAGGAACAGATCCCCGGCCCGATTGACCAGCCCGTCGCCGTCCCAACGCGCAAACGCCGTCTGTTCGTGCACCCGCACCGCGAGCGTGTGCGGCCAGAGGCGGCGCACGCTCGCATGCGCCACCCAGGGCAGCGCATCGACCGCGGCGCGCACCGCAGCGAGATTCACGGTGAGAATGCCGGAGCCGGCGCTGGCGGACGCCACGGCTCGCTCGACCGCGAGCGGCGCGACATGATGAAATTCGCCGCTCACGGTCACGGCGCGGATCGGGCGGTTCAGCCCCCACAGCACGATTGCCAACACCGCGCACAGGCCAACGCCGCCGAGCACACGGCGGATCAGCCGCCGCGGGCGCGCGCCCTTCTCGGTCGTTCGTCGTGAGTCGCGGCGTTTGCGTTTGATCATGCTCAGCCCGCCTCACCGCGCGGTCGGCGCACGAAGCTCGTCTCGAGCACCCGCCAGACCAGCTCATCGAAGTCGAGTCCGTGAGCCTGAGCGGCCATCGGCACCAGCGAATGTCCGGTCATACCGGGCACAGTGTTGATCTCAAGCAACTGCGCGCGCCCGGCGGCATCCATCATAAAGTCCACCCGGCCCCAGCCCTCACCGCCGATGGCCGCGAACGCCGCGAGTGCCAAGCTTCCGAGGTGCCGCTCGGCGGGCTCGGAAAGACCGGACGGGCACCGGTAACACGTGTCGTCGCGCTCGTATTTGGCCTCATAGTCATAGAACGCCCGTGGGGTCTCGATGCGGATCGAAGGCAGCGCCGCGCCCTGCAGCAGCGCAACGGTGTACTCCTCTCCGGTGACCCAGGCCTCGGCAAACACGCTCGCCTCGACGGCGTGCGCCGCCGCATACGCCAAGGGCAACTCCTCGGCGTGCTCGACCTTGCTCATCCCGACGCTCGAACCCTGACTTGCCGGCTTGACGATGAGCGGCAGGCCGAGCTGCTCGACCGCCAGTTCGAAG
>JAJXWE010000017.1 GCA_021781775.1 Pseudomonadota bacterium
TCGCGAGGGTATCCTGCGTGCCTTCTACAATGTGTGCCAACACAGGGCACATCCGGTGCTGGCGGGCGAGGGGCGAGTCCAGAGGATCGTCTGCCAGTACCATGCATGGACCTACCGGCTCGACGGGAAGCTCGCCAGCGCGCCGCACACGGGCAGTCTCAAGGACTTCTCGACTGGCGAGATATGTCTGCGCGCAGTCCAGGTCGAGGAATTCTGCGGCTTCATTTTCGTGAACCTCGATTCATCGGCGCTGCCTCTGCGGAAAGTGTCGGGCGACCTGGAGGCAGAAATTCGCCACTGGGCGCCGGATGTCGATGAGCTTACTTTCGGCCATCGTTTGACCTACGAAATCAAGTCGAACTGGAAGAACGTGGTCGACAATTTTCTCGAGTGCTATCACTGTCCGGTTGCGCACAGAGACTTCTGTACGCTGGTCGACATGAAGACCTATAAGGTCGCCACGCACGGCATCTATTCCAGTCACATGGCCGATGCCGGACGCACGCAGAACTCCGCGTACGACACTTCGAGCGCAAAGGTCCGGACCCATGCGGTGTGGTGGCTCTGGCCCAATACTTGCCTGATGCGCTATCCGGGCAGGAGCTCGATGATCGTCCTGCACATCATTCCGGTGAGTGTCGACAGGACTGTGGAGACCTACGATTTCTTCCTTGAAACGCCGGAACCGGATGAAGCGGAGAAGAAGGCGATTCATTACCTCGACTCCGTTCTCCAGGCGGAGGACATCGCAATTGTGGAGAATGTTCAGCGGGGAATGAACACTCCAGCGTTCACGCAAGGCCGTATCGTCAACGATCCCCAGGGATCGGGGATGTCCGAGCACGCGCTGCATCATTTTCACGGCTTGGTTCTCGATGCGTACGGTCGGGGCAGCCAGGGGTGAACGGCCGGCTCGACGGAAAGGTTGCATTCGTTACCGGTGGCCGTGGAGGGATAGGCCGGGCGATCTGCGCCCGTTTCGTGCGCGAGGGAGCGCACGTCTTCGCGGCGGATCTCACGGCAGCTGGCACGCTGTCGGATGAGGCCGATGGCAGTCATTTCATCAGGCTTGACGTGACCTCGGAGCAAGAGGTGCGCGCCGCGATGGTCAGGGTCGCCGAGCGATGCGCGCAGCTCGACATCTTGGTGAACGCGGCTGGCGTCGAGATCGAGAAGACAATAGAGGAAACCAGCCTTGCGGAATGGAACCGCATCTTCGCGGTGAACGTCTCGGGCACCTTTCTCACCTCCAAATATGCCTTGCCACTGCTGCGCAAGAGTGGTGCCGCAAGCATCATCAATTTCGGCTCGTACGATGGTTTCATCGCAGATCCGGGTCTGGCGGCCTACTGTGCCACGAAGGGCGCCGTGCATGCCCTGACGCGAGCGATGGCCTGTGATCACGGGCCTGAGGGGATCCGCGTCAATGCAGTATGTCCGGGCTACGTCGACACGCCCATGTTGCGCGGCTTCTTCGGTGGCCAACGCGACATCGCGTCGATGGAGGCGGCCGTCAAGGGGATACACCCGATGCGGCGCTACGGGACTCCGGAAGACGTCGCCCATCTGGTGAACTGGCTGGCCTCAGACGAGGCTCGATATGCCTCCGGACAGCTTTGGGTGCTCGATGGTGGCCTCTCGGCACAAGTGCAGCAGTTGCGACTCTAGACCGTGAGACCGACGGATCATTGCGCCATCGTCACCGGCGGGAGCCGCGGTATCGGGCGTGCGATCGTCGACAGGTTCTTGGCGCAAGGGATGACCGTGCTGACCTGCGGGCGCGCCGCGCGGCCTGCGGACTTGGACTCCGCCGCCCACTGGATTCAGGCGGATGTGGCCAATGCTTCGGATTCGGAACGCATCGTCGCCGAGGCACGATCGCTGGCCGGGTCAGTCTCGATTCTGGTCAACAATGCGGGGGTCCAGGTCGAGAAGTCCGTGACCGATACGCTCGACTCCGACTGGGATCTTGTCATGGGCACTAATGCGAGAGGCACGTTCAACATGTGCCGGGCCACGATAGCCGAGATGCGGGCGGCGGGCGGGGTGATCGTGAATATCGGTTCGATCTCGGGCATGGTGTGCGATCACTCGATGGCGCTCTACAACGCCTCGAAGGCGTTCGTGCACGGCCTGACGCGCTCGATTGCCGTAGACCACGGCCCGAAAATCCGCTGCAACGCCGTATGTCCGGGCTGGATCATGACCGCGATGGCCGACGATGCGTTCAGCATGGCCAAGGATGCTGCGCGAGCGAAGAGCGACGCGCTCTCGCGCCATCCCGCGGGCCGATTCGGACGCCCTGAAGATGTCGCGGCCATGGTCGCATGGCTCGCGTCGAGCGAGGCGACGTTCGTGACGGGTCAATGCTTCGTCGTCGACGGCGGTTTGACCGTCGGATCGCCTTTGCAACCGAGGTTGTTCTAATGGAGAATTTTCCGGATGTCGCGGTTCTCGGCGCCGGCGTCATCGGCGCCAGCTGGGCCGCGCTGTTGCTCGCCGCGGGGCGCGACGTGTCCCTTTACGATCCGGCGGAGGGTGCCGAGCGGACGGTCCGTGAGTATGTCAAGAACGCCTGGCCGACTCTTGAGCAGCTGGGCCTGGTGGTGGTCAACGCACCTGGCGAGCTGAGGTTCCACTCGACCGCCGCGAAGGCGGTGGAGAAGGCCGACTTCATCCAGGAGAGCGTGCCGGAGCGGCTGCTCTTGAAGCATGAGCTCTATTCGGTCATCGAGCCGGCGCTGAAGAGCGGGGCCATCGTCGCCACTTCGGCTTCCGGTCTGCGTCTGAGCGAATTGCAGGCCGGCTGGCGTGATCCGGCGCGATTTATTCTGGGGCATCCGTTCAACCCGCCTCACCTGATCCCGCTGGTGGAGATCATGGGCAATGACCGGACAGCGCGGGGCGTGGTTGAATCCGCGGAACAATTCTACCGTTCACTGGGGAAGACCACGATCCGGGTCAACCGGGAGGTTCCCGGGCACGTGGCCAATCGCCTTCAGGCGGCGCTGTGGCGGGAGGCCATTTATCTGATGACCATTGGCGCGGCCAGTGTGGAGGACATCGATACGGCGATTTGGGCGGGCCCGGGACTGCGATGGGCGGCGATGGGACCGACGATGCTGTTTCATCTGGGCGCCGGCGAGCAAGGTCTCGCAGCCTTCTGTGAGCGGTACGCCGACAGCTTCCACCGCTGGTGGGACGATCTGGGCAGTGTGCGGCTTGATCCGAGCACCATCGCCCGTCTGGTTGCGGGGGTGGGCGCGGAAGCCGGGACCCGCACGCGGGCGGAGCTGTGCAGGACGCGTGACGAGCTCATCCTGGCGATGCTCAAGGCGACAGGCCCGCGGCGTCAGAGTTGATCGGCGGGCACCGAGGATGGATGACGGCACAGCTGCCGCGATCGAAAGGCCGGGGAAGACTGCCGCTTCAACCGCGGAGCGCGCGATGCGACATCGACAGATCAAGCGGCGCGGAGCCTTCCGGGCGATCCGCGTAGCGCCGTCGGAGTTCGGCAGACTGTCGCAGGGGTGACGGCGGCCATCAGCGCGCCGGACTGGGTCGTATGAATGGCCTCGGTATGGGGCTGATCCCCCCGGCCATTGGTCTGCGCGGAGAGCGAGCTCGGTCCTGGACACGCGACCATGCATTGCGGACCCTCGCGCAGCGAATGCCGGGGGTCCGGGTACTTCAGCACTCACCCTATCGCCTAGCGTTACGCAGAAGGCGTCCCCAGCCACCTCGCCGGAAGGCTCGTGAGTATCTTGCGCACGGACCGCGTCGCCGACCTCGTGGGGCCTTGCCAGAACGACAGGATAACGCCGGTTCGAGGCATGCCCCAGGGCGCCGAGTTCCGGGACATGGACGATTAGGGCGTACCGGTCTCATTGAGGCTTGATCCGCATGGTGAGCCGAGCGCCCCGTCGAGCGCGGCAAAGCCCCCGCCGGTGCCAATCGTCATCGACGAGGCGCAACGGCCGTCTCGGTCGCCTTCGAGGCTATCCACGGGCGGGGCCCGCACTCGCGAGCGCCCTGGCCGGCCGGCCGCGGGGTGTCTTTGCCGGGCAGATTCCACCGCTTGGATCCGCCCGCTCGACTCGTCGCGCGGGGCCGGCAGCCACAAAATTGCGCTTTCTCCTGCAGGCATCTTCAGCGTACTCTTGCGCCTTCGACTATGAAGGGGGGCGTCGATGCTCGACGATCAAGCGACTTTGGCGGACAGCTGCCAGACGAGCGTGCAGGGTGGTGTGGATCTGCGGCGCACCGCCGCCAATCCCGACTACTGGTACCCGCTGGCCTGGTCCGATGAGCTCAAGGCCGGGCAGATCATCGGGCGCCGCTTCGCCGGCGATCCGATCGCGCTGTACCGTGGTGCGAGCGGCAAAGTGTTTGCGCTTGAGGATCGCTGCGCCCATCGGCAGGTGCCACTGCACCTCGGGGTCGTCACCGGCGATGCCCTGAAGTGTCATTACCACGGCTGGGCGTACGACTGCTCGGGAAAGTGCACGGACGTGCCGTACCTCGGCAAGGAGCGCCGGCCGAACGGCGTGCGCAGCTACCCGGCGCGCGAGATCGACGGACTCATTTTCATCTTTCCGGGTCGGCCGGAACTGGCCGAGGCGCGTTTGCCGGCCTCGCTCGGCTCCGCCCAGCGCCGCGACTACAAGACGCGCCGCCTGAACCGTGAGGTGGCCTGCCATTACACGTTCATGCACGAGAATCTGTTCGACATGAACCACCAGTTCATGCACCGCAAGCAGATGGGATCGATCCGCGCGAGCTGCCTGGGACGCAAGCACGGAGACGGATGGGCGCAGGTCGAGTACAGCTTCAGCCGCACGGAAGGCAAGTCCTCCGTCGGAGAACGCGTCATCGTCGATCTGATGCGCACGCGCGGGGATGAGCATCAGGACTTCCGCGACCACATGCAGATTCGGACCGACTATCCCGCCCAAAGCCTGAAGGTCTGGGTGGGACGCAACATCCAGGAAACCCAGGATCCGGTGCTCGACGTGTGGCTGTGCTACACACCGCTCGATGCGCAGCAGCGCACCAATCGTACCTTCGGCTACCTGTCGGTGAAGAAGCCTCCGATCCCGGGTCTGATCCATCTCGCCTGGCCGTTCGTCGTCTGGTTCACCGAGAACATCTTCCGCGAGGACAAGGAGATCGTGGAATACGAGCAGCGCGCTCACGATGCGCAGGGCAGCGACTGGAACAACGAGGTGTTCCCGCCGCTGCGCGATTTGCGCGAGGTGCTGGCTCGCTGTGGTGTGCCGTTCTGATCCACCCGCTGGGCCGGTCGGGACGGGCGCCAGTTCCACGTCCCCGGCAGGGCGCGCGCGTCTGAGCCTGCGACGCATTTGACGCGGACGCGGCCCGTCTGCCGCATTGCGCGCTGTCCGTATCGACACCGGCCCGCGATGGGCGTATCAGTCGGATCATGAGCCCGCAGCAGCACTTCAAGGTGGAGCCCGGCGAGCGCGTGAAACTCACCGAGGTCGATCCGGCGTACAAGGCTCACCACCCGAACCACGCCTCGGCGGCCGACGAGATCGCGCACAACAGCCAGCGCCTGCGGGCGCTGCAGGATCTGCTCTACGCCGAGGGCCGGCGCTCCCTGCTCATCTGCCTGCAGGCCATGGATACCGGCGGCAAAGACGGCGTCATCAACCACGTGCTCGGCGCGATGAACCCGCAGGGTTGCCGCGTGGCGCACTTCCGCCGTCCGTCGGCCGAGGAGGCCGCGCACGACTTCCTGTGGCGTGCCCATCGCGCCGCGCCGGCGCGCGGTGAGGTGGTGATCTTCAACCGCTCGCATTACGAGGATGTACTCGTTACCCGTGTCCACGAGCTGGTGCCCAAAGCAGTCTGGTCGGCACGTTACGAGCGGATCAATGAATTCGAGCGTACGCTCGCCGAAGCCGGTACGCTGATCCTGAAATTCTACCTGCACATCTCCAGCGACGAGCAGCTCGAGCGGTTCAAGGCAAGGCTCGACGATCCGACCAAGCACTGGAAGATCAGTGAGGCTGATTACACCGAGCGGCCGTTCTGGTCGCAGTATCAGCGTGCCTACGAGGAAGCGCTGTGGCGCTGCAGCACGGAGTTCGCGCCCTGGTACGTCATTCCAGCCAACCACAAGTGGTTCCGCGATCTGACCGTGGCGCGCATCGTCGTCGAGGGGCTCGAGGCGATGAATCTGCACTATCCAGAGCCCGACGTCGATCTGGCACGGATCCGGCGCCAGTACCACGCGGCGGCCGCGAAGTAGTCCGACCCGGCGGGAGCGGCGTCCGCTCGATCCGTGTGCCGCAGCGGAGTAGGATGCGGCACCCGCGGGCCGAACAGCCGGATCCGCGCGCGACCGGGCGCGATGACGTCGCGCCCGGTGGATTGCTGACCGGTCGCCCGTGGAGGATACCCCGCATGCCCCGTCACATTGTTCCGTTGCTTGCCTCGGCCGTGCTGGCTTTGGCGCCGACCGTCCATGCTGCGATCGCAAAGACTCCGGGCACGATCCCAGTCCCCCAGGCCCGCCGCTCGGTGACCCACGCCAGCGTGGTGATCGACGGGCAGCGCATCCGCTACACCGCGACCGCCGGCACGATCCTTTTGAAGGACAAGGCCGGCAAGGCCACGGCGAGCATGTTCTACGTGGCCTATACCGAGGACGGCGTGCACGATCCGGGCAAGCGTCCGCTGACCTTCGCCTACAACGGTGGGCCGGGTTTTGCCTCGGCGCTGGTGGATATCGGCGGCTTCGGTCCGCGCCGCATCGACTGGCCGGTGCCCGGACAGGCCGCCGCCGCTCAGCCCCCCTACCGGCTGGTGTCGAACCCGGACAGCATTCTGAAGGCCACCGACCTCGTGTTCATCGACGCGGTCGGCACCGGATACAGCCGCATCGTCGGAGTCGGCAAGCCGAAGATGTTCTACGGCATCGATGGTGACGCACGCGCCTTCACGCAGTTCATCGAGCGTTACATCCAGCAGAACGGCCGGTTCGAATCGCCGAAGTTTCTGCTCGGCGAGAGCTACGGCACGACCCGCTCGGCGGTGCTGGCTCAGGATCTGGTGGGCCAGGGGGTCTACCTGGACGGGGTGATCCTGTGCTCCACGGTGCTCGATTTTGCGACCCTGAACAACACTCCGGGCAACGATCTGCCCTACGAGCTGTATCTGCCCTCGTACGCGGCGGTAGCGTGGTATCACCACCGGCTCGATCCGCAGCCGCCGTACCTCGCAACCTTCGTGCAGCAGGTCGAGCGCTTCGCCGGTGGGCCGTATGCGCACGCGCTGTTCGAGGGCGCGGCGCTACCCGCCGCGCAGCGGCAGCAGCTTGCCGCGCAGTTGGCCCGTTACACGGGCCTGCCGGTATCACTGTGGCTGCGCGCGGACCTGCGCATTCCGTTGTCGGTGTTCCAGCGCAACGTGCTCGGCGACCGCGCAAGCACCGGGCGGTTCGACGCGCGCTTCAGCGCGCCACAGCTGCAGCCCCTCGAGCCCGAGCAGGGCGACTCGGCCGCGGGTGCGGCGACGACGGCGATCTGGGGTGCCCTCAGCGCCAGCTTCGATGAGTACCTGCAGCACGAACTCGGCTACCACAGCGACCGCCTTTACGTGCAAAGCAGCGCCAGCGCGTTCAGGGCGTGGGACTGGAGCCACTATCAGCCGCCGCTGAGTGCGCTCGACGAAGGGGTGGGCAGCAGCACGAGTCTGGCGCGCGTGCGCAACGTCGCGCCGGCGCTGGCGCGGGCCATGAGCAATGATCCGGCGATGCAGTTGATGCTCAACAACGGCTGGTTCGACATGGCGACCCCGTTTTTTGCGACCAACTACACCATCGCCCACATGGGTCTGCCGGCTGGTCTGCAGGGGAATGTCCATGAGTATTACTATCCGGTCGGGCACATGCTGTACCTGAACCCGGCCGTGCTGTCCCAGTTGGCACACAACATCGACGCCTTCATCGCCGGGGCGATCCGGCGGGACTGATCACCCCGCGCATCGCCCGGTCCGTCAGTTCGCGCGCGGTATGTCCAGTCCGCGCGCGACGGCCGGGCGCGCCAGGAACCGCTCGAGTGCGCGGGCGACCCGCGGGAACGCATCGATGCCGACCAGGGCGCTCGCATCGTACAGACCGATCAGGGTGCGCACCCACGGGAAGATAGCGATGTCGGCGATGCTGTAGTCCTCGCCGGCGACCCAGGCCTGGCGCTCGAGCTGTCCCTCCAGCACCCCGAGCAGCCGCCGGGATTCGGCGACGTAGCGGTCACGGGGCCGCTTGTCCTCGACCTCCCGCCCCGCGAAATGGTGAAAGAACCCGACCTGGCCGAACATCGGGCCGATGCCGCCCATCTGGAACATCAGCCACTGGATGACGGTATAACGCCCGGCCGCCTTGGCAGGGAGGAAGCGCCCGGTCTTCTCGGCGAGGTACAGCAGGATCGCGCCGGACTCGAACAGGGCGAGCGGCTCGCCCAGCGGGCCATTCGGATCGAGGATGGCCGGGATCTTGTTGTTCGGATTGAGCGAGCGAAACTCGCTCGAGAGCTGCTCCTGGCGTGCGAACTCCACGCGGTGCGCCTCGTACGGCAGCCCCGTTTCCTCCAGCATGATCGAGATTTTCACGCCATTCGGTGTCGGCAGCGAATACAGCTGCAGTCGATCAGGCTGTCGCGCAGGCCACTTGCGGGTGATGGGGAAGGCGTTCGCATCGAACATGGCGGCTCCTGTGATGCCTCGCTGCCCGACCGGCAGCGGTTCCAGCGTCCTAGAATG
The DNA here is from genome assembly GCA_021781775.1 of Pseudomonadota bacterium. Lineage (GTDB taxonomy): Bacteria > Pseudomonadota > Gammaproteobacteria > Steroidobacterales > Steroidobacteraceae > 13-2-20CM-66-19. The sequence goes on from JAJXWE010000017.1 coordinate 8,785, forward strand.
AGCGTGCGGCGCCAGCGCGGCAAGCGCTCCGGTGCGCTTGCCGGGGCCCGCGGGCGAGTCCATCATGGCCGCCTCGTGTCTGCGGCAGTGCAGCAAGGATCGGACATGATGCGAAGTGCCCACGCTCGTCTGTCTGCGGCGACGATGATGCTGGCGGCGGTCTTGCTGCCCGCGGCGCAGGCAGCGTCGCTCAACGCCCGCACGAACAGTTATATCGAACGCACGTGGAGCACGCTCAAGCGCTCTGCGACTTCCTGCGCGTCCTACCCCAGCCGGCCGCATCAACACGGGCGGGTGCTCTACCTGCCGCACAACCTGCCCATGCCTGCCGCGGTACGTCAGCTGCAGGCGCATTGCCACGTGACCGTCCTGCGCCTCCCGGTGCGCATCGGTCAGCTCGGCGTGCTCGATCCGGCCACGCTCCCGCACCCCGGTCTGCTGTATCTGCCGAACCCCTATGTGGTCCCCGGTGGCTTCTTCAACGAGATGTTCGGTTGGGACAGCTACTTCATCGAGCTCGGACTCATCGCCGATCACCATGATGCGCTGGCGCGCGGCATCGTCGAGAACTTCCTCTTCGAGGTGAGACATTACGGCGCGCTTCTCAACGCCAACGCCACGTTTTCCCTGACGCGCTCGCAGCCGCCGTTTCTCGGCGAAATGATCCGTGCCATGCTGACCGCTCCGGCGGCTTTTCCCAATCGCGGGGCGGCCACGGTCTGGCTGCGCGACGCCTATCCGCTGGCGGTGAAGGACTACTCGACGTGGGAGCGTCGCGAGCATCTTGCCGGCGATACCGGCCTGGCGCGCTACTTCGATTACGGCGGGCACGGTCCGGCGATCGAGCTGCGCAGTGCCGCGTACTATCGGGGCGTCATCCGCTTCCTCAGTGCCCATCCGGGCGAGGACCGCGGCTACCTGGTCCGCTCCCCGCAGCATCCCTCGGCCGCCGAGGCGGCACGCCTGGCTCGCGTGAGCTGCGATCTCAACGCCTCGCGGGTTTGCGCCCGGGCCTGGTACGGCGGCTATCGGCTCACCGGCAAGTTCTACCGCGGCGATCGGGCCATGCGCGAGTCGGGATTCGACACCACATTCCGCTTCGGGGCCTTCAGCGGCTCGACGATCGACTATGCGCCGGTGGGATTGAACAGCCTGTTGTACCGCTACGCCCTCGATCTCAGCGCGTTCGCGCGCCGGCTGGGTCACACGCGGGCCGCGCGGCGCTGGGCTGCAGCGGCCGCGGCGCGCAGGCGGGCCATCAACACCTACCTGTGGAATGCCCGTCTCGGTCAATACACCGATTACGACTTCGTCACGCACAAGCGTTCCTATTATGCGTTCGTCACGACGTTCTATCCGCTGTGGGCCGGAGTCGCCTCGCGCGCACAGGCCCGCGCGGTGCGTGACAACCTGCCGCTGTTCGAGCGCAAGGGCGGTCTGGCGACCAGCGACTACGCGAGCGGCGCGCAATGGGATGCGCCGTTCGGCTGGGCGCCAACCAACTGGCTGGCGGTGGCGGGGCTCGAGGCCTACGGCTATCACGCGGCGGCGCGGCGCGTCGCCCGACGGTTCACGGCCACGGTCGAGCGCGGATTCGCGCGCGACGGCACGATCCGCGAGAAATACAACATGGACACGGGCAGCGCCCGCGTCAGGATCACCGCAGGTTACACGCAGAACGAGACTGGCTTCGGCTGGACGAATGCGGTCTTCGTGTTGATGCAGCAGATGCTGGCGGCGCCGTCGGGCGGGCGCTGAGCCTCGGGGTGCACAAGTGTCGCGCGGCATTCGCGGAGCGGTGGCGCGCAACAGTGTCTCGGGTTGACGGGTTGAAGGGGCGGTTGCGCCGCGCGGCCCGGGCAGCGGCCCGCGTGCCGTAGGCGCACCGGACGCCGCCGCGTCGAACCCGGGATCTCAGCGGGCCTCAATAAGCGAAGTAGGGGCCGGTTCCACCGCTGGTTGTCGCGCCGTAGAAGGCGACGAACACGTTGCGCCCGAAGAAGAACGGCAGGCCGAAGTCGAACGAGCAGTCGGTCGCGCTGTTGGGGCAGTACGAGGACTGACTGCCGGCGCTCGCGCCGATATCGTTGAACGCGGCGTTGCTCGGGTAGGTGTTGAATTCCGTGCCGGCGTTCGCAATGGTGAAGTCGACGGTCGACTGCACCCCGTTCTGACCTGAGTTGGTCGCCGAGAGCTGCAGCGTGCTGCTCGGGCAGAACCAGTTGCCCTGGGTCACGCAGGTGTCCGGGATCGAGCTGTCGTCGAAGTAATAGGCGTTCGAGCCGGTGTCGAGGAACGAGTAGTTCAGCGCCTGTCCCTTGTAGGTCGTGGTGATGTCGCCGGAGTTGCTTGCCGTCAGCACGTTCTGGGCGGTGAGGGAGTTGTTGCCCTCGGTGCCGATGCCGAAGACCAGTGAGCCGGTGATCGAGGCGGCGGTGCCCGTGGAGCCGAGCGGCGGCAGCTCGACGATCACCCCATTGTTGTCGGTCTGAAAGTAGACCGCCGGGTCGGTGACCTGCGAGGCGACGGCGAGGGTCGTCGGCATGCAGGTGGTCGTCGAGGGGCAGGCATAGTAGTTGTAGTTGTCGACGACCTGCGCGCAGGTCGATCCACAGTCCTGCAAAAAGACACCGACACCGATGATGCCGTTCGCGCCGAAAGTCGCCACCGTGTCTTCCTGCGTTCCGGTGCCCGAGCAGGAGCTCGGCACGCTCTGATAGTTCGGATCGCCGATCACCTGCATGGGGACGCTCGAGGCCGACTCGCTGCTGACGTCGACGTCGGCGGTATCGACCGGACCCCAACTGTAGCCGTCGACGAACTGCGTGCACTCGGCCACTGGGTTGCCGCCGACGGTCTCGTGTGGCAAGGGGAGCGAGAACGGCTGGCCGGCGGTGTCGGTGGCATCGTCGAGGATGCGCAGCCCGTACGAGCCGCTGTCGACCTCGATGTGATCGAACGTCTGGCACTGCGAGGTGCCCGGCACGCACACCGTGAGCGTGATGTAGGGGATGTCAACCGCGCCGCTGCAGCCCGTGCACGCGGGGCCGGAGTCGACGGTCATGGTGACGACGTTGGGTCCGGAGGTCACGATGGTCTGACC
>JAJXWE010000490.1 GCA_021781775.1 Pseudomonadota bacterium
GCTCGGCCGGCTGCGTGAACGCTTCGGGCGTGTGCACGTCAACCTCGGCGAACCGATCGCGCTCGAGGAGATTCTCGATCGGCACGGGCCGTGGCGTGAGCAGGCCTTCGACGAGGACACGCGCGCGGCCTGGATTGGCGCCGCCGTGGATGCGCTCGCCGGGCGCATCATGCGCAACATCAACTCCGCCGCCGCGGTCACGCCGGTGAACCTGCTGGCGATGGCACTGCTCGCCATGCCCCGCCAGGCGCTGCCGGAGGCCGATCTCATCCGGCAGATCGATGTGTACCGCTCGCTGCTTGCGGGGTTTCCGTACGGCACCCGGGTGACCGTGACGAACATGACGGGTGCGCAGGTCGTCGCCTACGGGGAGGCGATGAAGATGCTGCAGCGTCAGGGGCATCCGTCCGGCGACGTGTTGCGCATGAGCGACGAGAGCGCCGTGCTCGCTGCGTATTTCCGCAACAACGTGCTGCACCTGTTCGCGATGCCCTCGCTGCTGGCATGCGTGTTCCTGAGCAACGCCGCAGTGCCGCACGAGGACATCGTGCGCCTGGTCGGGCGCATCTATCCATACATCGACGCCGAGCTGTTCCTGCGCTGGAGCGAGACGGAGGTACCGGCGGTTGTCGAGAGCGCGCTCGAGGAGTTCGCCCGGCATGGGCTGCTGGAGCGCGATGCCGAGCGCGCCGTGTGGCGCCGCCCGCCGCCGGCGAGCGCGCAGGCGATGCAGCTGTCGATCCTGGCGCAGGCCACGCTGCAGACCATCGAGCGCTATTATCTGGCAATTGCGCTGCTGGTCGAGGCGGGCTCCGGCGCCATCAGTCAGTCGACGCTCGAGGAGCGCTGCCAGCTTGCTGCCCAGCGTATCGCGCTGCTCTACGGGCTGAACTCACCGGAGTTCTTCGACCGCTCGCTGTTCGCAAGCTTCATCGACCTGCTGCGCGAGCGCGGCGTGGTCAGCGCCAACCGCAGCGGACTGCTCGAGTTTGACAGTGTGCTGATGCGGGTCGCGGCCGATGCGCAGTTCGTCCTGAGCGAGCAGATCCGCCACAGCATCCTGCAGGTCACCCACGTCTGAGGTGTCTATGCACGTTCCGCGACGGCTTTATGAGGGACTGCCCTGGTTGTACATCACGCTCGGCCTGGCCGCGCTCGCCTACAGCTATCTCGCCTCGGGCGCAAGCGCGCGCAGCCTGATCGCCGGCTTGGCCGGCCTCGCCGGCGTGCTCGCCGGCGCGGTGCTGCTGCTGCGCCGGCGGGAATTCCGGGCGCTCGGGCGGCGCTATGGGACGGGCGGTACTGCGCGCGGGCGCCAGCCCGGGGATGCCCCACGTCCGCCGCCGGACCGGGACTTCGACTAGGAGCGCGGCGAGACGGTCGGGATCTCGATCGGCAGTTCCTCGCCGGCGAGCGTGTCATCTTCGTGGCCGAGTGTTGGAATCCCCGGCAGGGTGTCGTTCGGGTTGCCGCGCGTGTGCGGCAGGCGCTCGTCGATGTAGAGCAGCTCGTGCTTGCCGATCAGCACCACGTCGCCGTCACGCAGGTAGTGGCGGTGCACGCGCAGCGACCTCACGTACAGCCCGTTGGTGCTGTTGAGATCCTCGATGATGCTGGCGTGATTGGTGGTGGTGATCTGGCAATGATGCCGGCTGATGAAGCGGCTGTCGATCTGCAGATCGTTGTCCGGAGTGCGCCCGACGATGACCCGCCCGGGCAGCAGCGCGATTTCCTGCTCCGTGTGGCCGCCATCGAGCACCTGCAGCCGCGCCAGTGGTGGCACGACCGAATCGCGTCTGGCGCGCGCGCGCGCCGCTACCGTTGAGCCGAACCCCTGTGGGCGAGCGGCGTATTCCACCCACTGCAGCTCGGCGACCGCGCCGGCGATGTCGGCGGGCAGCACGCAGTCGCGGTCGTCGGTGTAGGCGGCCATCATGGCCGTGTCGCACAGGGTGTTGATCAGGCGGGGAACCCCGCCGGTATAACGGTGGATTTCGGCAAACGTGTCCGGCGCGAAGATCTCCCGCTCGGCGGCCCCGGCGACCTCGAGCCGATGGCGGATGTACTCGGCCGTTTCCTCCGGCGAGAGCGCGGTGAGGTGAAAGCGCAGGCGCACGCGCTGGTTCAGCTGCACCAGCTCCGGGGCATCGAGCTTGGCGTTGAGCTCGGGCTGGCCGGCGAGGATGATGCGCAGCACCTTTTCCTTGGTCGTCTCCACGCCTGAGAGCAGACGAATCTCCTCGAGCACGCGCTGGGAGAGATTCTGGGCCTCATCGACGATCAGCAGCACGCGCCGGCCGGCGGCGTACTGCTCGATGAGGAAGTTGTTCAGCGTGACCAGCAGCTCGCTCTTCTTCATCTTGAACGGCGAGAAACCGAACTGCGCGAGCAGCGACTGCAGGAAATCGACTGCCGAGACCTGCGTCTGGTTGATCTGTGCGACCACAACGTCCTGAGGGATCTCCCGCAGGAACGACTCGATGAGCGTGGTCTTGCCCGCGCCGATCTCCCCGGTGATCACCACGAAGCCGTCGGCGAACCAGATCGTCGACTCCATGTACGCCTTGGCGCGGGAGTGCTGC
>JAJXWE010000491.1 GCA_021781775.1 Pseudomonadota bacterium
ACCATCGACGACGACGATGCTGCAGGCGCGCGGCAACGCCAGATGCTGCAGGCCGTCATCGGACACGATCACGCGCACTCCGCGCCTCAACACCGCACGTGCCGCCGCCACCCGGTCGCGTCCCACAGCGGTCGGGCAGCCGCTCGAGCGCGCGAGAATCACCGGCTCATCGCCCACCTCGCGCCAATCGGCCTGCGCATCGAGCAGGCACACACCGTCGCCGCGACGGCCGTAACCGCGCGAGATCAGCCCGACCTCGAGCCCGCGCTGCCTGAGCTGCCGGGCCAGCCACACTGTGAGCGGTGTCTTGCCGGTGCCGCCCACCGTCAGGTTGCCGACGATGATCACCGGGGCTGCGAGCGCGCCCGGCGCCGGCGCACGCGCGCGGCGCAGCGCAACGACCGTGCCGTAGAGCCACTCGAGCGGCCGCAGCGTCCGGCACGCGCCCGACTGCGGACCGTACCAACGGCGGTTGAGCCAGGCCTGCATCGCCTCAGTCGCTGAACTGCAGGCGGTACAGTTGCGCGTACAGACCCTCGCGCGCGAGCAGCTCGGCGTGCGTGCCGCTCTCGACCACCGCGCCTGCATCGAGCACGAGAATGCGGTCGGCCTGCTCCACGGTCGAGAGCCGATGGGCGATGACGAAGGTGGTGCGATTGCGCATCAGGTGGGTGAGCGCCGCCTGGATGTGCCGCTCCGCCTCAGTGTCGAGCGCCGAGGTGGCCTCGTCGAGAATGAGGATGGGCGCATCCTTCAACAGTGCCCGGGCGATCGCAATGCGCTGGCGCTGGCCGCCGGACAGCAGCACGCCGCGGTCGCCGACCAGCGTGTCGAGCCCCTGCGGCAGCGCGGCGGCGAACTCCAGCACGTGGGCCGCCTCGGCGGCGCGCCGCAGGGCCTGCTCGGATACCTCGCGGCCGAAGGCGATGTTGTTGCGGATGGTGTCGTCGAACAGGGTCACGTCCTGACTCACCACCGCGATCTGCTCGCGCAGCGCCTTCAGGTCGAATTCCCGCACGTCGTGCCCGTCGATGAGGATCGCCCCGGAGGCGACCTCGTAGAAGCGCGGCAGCAGATTCACGACCGTCGACTTGCCGCTGCCGGAGCGGCCGACGATCGCCAGCTGCGTGCCGGCGGGCACCGTAAAGGACACCGCGCGCAGCGCCGCCTCCTTGTTCTGCTCGTAGGCGAAGCAGACGTCGCGGTACTCGACGTCCCCGCGCACGCGCTCGGGGCGGTATGCGCCGTGCTGCGGTTCACCCGGCAGGTCGAGCACCTCGAACAGACTCTGCGCCGCGGCGACGCCCTGCTGGATGGGCCCGGACTGGCTCACCACCTCGCGCAGCGGCTGCGCCATGCTGGTGAGCGCGGTGAAGAACCCGAGCAGGTCGCCGAGGCTCATGTGGCCCTCGACGCGGCTGCGGATCGCCAGCGCCAGCACCACCGCCCCGCCGATCGTCGTGACCATCTGCACCGTCGGGTTGGCCAGCCCGTTGGTGAGGATGGCCTTCATGTTGGAACGTCGGTTGTGCTCGTTGACCCGCTCGAACTGCCCGACGAGGTGCGCCTGGGCGCCGTAGACCTTCACCAGTCGGGGCGACTCGAGGCTCTCCTTGGCGAGGCGGGTGACGTCCTCCATGGAATGCTGGATGCGCCGACCGTAGCGGCGGAAATGCTTGTTGATCACCGAGACCAGCCAGCCGGCGAACGGTCCGACGACGAGCGCGATCAGCGTCAGATGCGCGTTCCGCCACAACAGGTAGGTGAGCAGCCCGACGATGGTGAGCCCGGCGCGCACCAGGATGACGATGGAACTCGTCGAGGCCTGACCGACCTGCTCGCAGTTGTAGGTCAGGCGCGAGAGCAGCGCCCCGACCGCCTGGCGGTCGAAAAACGCCACCGGCAGGTCGAGCATGCGCGCGAACACCTGCCCCCGCAATCGCTTGACGATGTGCCGGCCGACGTAGCCGATGCAGTACGTCTGGGTGAAGTTGCCGATGCCGCGACCGATGAACAGCACCACCAGCGCCACCGGGATCCACAGGATCATGCGCGCGCTGGGGTGTGCCAGCGTGTCGCCGAGGTGCTGGGCGAGGTAGGCGAAGCTCGCCGTGCTCGCCGCATACACGGCCCCGCCGAGCATCCCGAGCGCGAATACGCCGAGATGCGGACGCAGATAGCCGAGCAGCCGCCGGTAGGTGCGCGCGGCCGCGCGCTCGCCATCGCCGCGGTCGCTCACGAACCGCCCTCGGGACTCGCCTTGATGGTGGCAATGTCGAGCTTGACGAATCCGAGCCCGCCGAGCACGTCCATCGCGGTCACCACCGACTGCTGCGTCGCGCGCGCATCGGCGCGGATTAGCACGGCCCTATTGCGGTCGGCGGCCGGCTCGCCGGCGAGCGCGGTGCGCAGCGTGTCGGGACTATTGTTGAGCAGCTCGCGGCCGTTGACGAGGTAATCGCCGTTGGCGGTGATCGTGATCACCACCGGTTGCGGCCGGCCGCTCGAGGGAGGCACGGCGCTGGCCCGCGGCAACACCACGTGCAGCCGGCCCTCCTGGGTGAAGTGACTCGAGAGCATGA
>JAJXWE010000492.1 GCA_021781775.1 Pseudomonadota bacterium
CATGCCCGGCAGCACGCGCATCACGCGTCCCTTGTAGAGATTGCTGACCAGGCGGCGGCGGCTCGCCCGCTCGATGAAGACCTCCTGGACGATGCCATCCTCGATGAGCGCAGCGCGAGTCTCGCCCGGCCCAACGTTGACCAGGACTTCCCTCAAGCGCGCCTTCCCCGCCAATAGCCGATCCCTGCGGCGCGCAGCAGCTCCGCGGTCTCGGCGAGCGGCAGCCCGACCACCCCGGAGTAACTGCCCGCGAGCGAGACGACGAACACGCTGGCAAAGCCCTGGATCGCGTAGGCGCCCGCCTTGTCGCGCGGCTCGCCGGTCTGCCAGTACGCCTCGCGCTCGGCCAGCGACAAGTCGCGGAAGCGCACCGACGTCTCGCTCAGGCGCACCTCGACGCTGCGCTCGCTCGCGAGCGCCACCGCGGTGAGGACCTGGTGGACGCGACCGGAGAGCCGGCCGAGCATGGCGAGCGCGTCGGCCCGGTCGAGTGGCTTGCCGAACAGAGCGCCCTCGAGCATCACGGCGGTGTCGGCGGCGAGCACCGGAAGGCGCTCGCCGCGCTGGCGCACGGCCATCGCCTTGGCCAGCGCCAGCCGCTCGACGTAGTCCTGGGGCGTCTCGCCCGGGCGGGCCGTCTCATCGACGTTCGCCGCCACCGCCGTGTGAGCGACGCCGATCTGCCAGAGCAGATCGCGCCGCCGCGGCGAGGCGGACGCAAGGCACAGGACCGCGGTGGCGGGCTCGAGACTCATCAGGGGCGATGATACGGGTGATGGGCGAGGATGCTAAGCGCCCGGTAGAGCTGCTCCGCCAGCACGACGCGCACCAGGGCGTGAGGCAGGGTGAGCCGGGAGAGGGCGAGCAGCAGGTCTGCGCGGGCCCGCACCTCGGGGGCAAAGCCGTCCGGACCGCCGATCAGGAAGGCCAGGTCCTGCCCGGCCTGCATGCGGGCGCCCAGCCAGTCCGCGAGCGCCGCGGAATGCAGCTCGCTGCCGTGCTCATCGAGCGCAACCACGAATTCCTCCGGCTGCACGGCAGCGAGGATCTTGCGACCCTCGGCCTCGACGGCCCGGCGCGGATCCTGGCTGGGCGCACGCCGCCCCGGCTCGATCGAGACCAGCGTGAGCTTCAGGCGCGGGCCGAGCCTCCGGGCATAGTCCTCGTAGCCCTGGCTCACCCAGGACGGCGGGCGGGTCCCTACCGCGATCAAGCGAACGCGCATGGCTCGCGCCGCTCGCCGGCCGCTACGGGTGCTGGGCCGTGTGCACGGGCGTCTCGGGCGCCGCCCCGGCTTCCCAGAGCCGCTCCAGAGCGTAGAACTCGCGCACCCGGGGCAGCATGACGTGCACGACGATGTCCTGCAGGTCGACCAGCACCCACTCCCCCTCCCGCTCACCTTCGGTGCCCAGCGGCCGCACGCCGTGCGCCTTGGCCTGCTCGATCACCCGGTCACAGATCGAGCGCACGTGCCGATCAGAGGTCCCGGAGGCGATCACCAGGGTATCGGCCACGTCGGTGAGTCCGCGCACGTCGATCTCGATGACGTTGACGGCCTTCATGTCCTCGAGCGCGGCCAGCACCACACGCAGCAGCGCCGCGGCGCCCTTGGCTCGGGAACGGGTCGTCTTGCCGCGGCGGGCAGCGGTTCGGGTGCTCATGCGTGCGCAGCATAGCACTGCGTGTCGAGCAGAATGCGTCGCACCTCGTCGGGGACCAGGTAGCGCGGATCGCGCCCGGCGACGATGAGTTGACGCAGCTCGGTCGAGGAGATCTCCAGCTGGGTGACCGCGTGCACGTAGATGCGCCCGGCGGTCTGCTCGTGCAGCTCGCGAATCGAGCCGGTCCCGTGATCCACCATCACCTCGCCGAGCGGCCCCTGGGTTGGAGCCTTCCAGCCCGGGCGGTGCGCGACGACGACATGCGCCAGCTCCAGCAACTCCCGCCACCGGTGCCAGTGCGGCAGTCCGAGGAAGGCATCCATCCCGAGCAGCAGGCACAGCGAGCGGCGCGGATGCTCGGCGCGCAGCTCCGCGAGCGTCTCCACCGAATACGACACGCCGCTGCGGCGCATTTCGCGGTCATCGACGGTGAAGGCCGGCTCGCCCGCCACGGCCGCGCGCACCATGCGCAGCCGCAGTTCCGCACTGGCCAGCGGCTGCTCGCGGTGCGGCGGGTTCCCCGCCGGCAGGAACCGCACCTCCGTCAGGCGCAGCATCTGCCACAGCTCGAACGCCGTGCGCAGGTGCCCGTAGTGAATGGGATCGAACGTGCCGCCGAAAAGACCGATGGGTTGCATGAGTTCCGCGTGTCCTGCCGCGCCCGCGGCACGGCCAATCGGGTGCTATTTGACCATGGATCGGGGCGCGGGCAACGCCGGACGCGCGCACAGGTCGGCCGCGAGCAGCGCCATCTCGTCCCAGGGGTCGCCGCCGAGACGTCCCTTGATCATCCGATCGGCCCGCGCCGCGCGCACCATCAGGGCGCGCAGCGACAGGCGGCCCGCGCGGCGCACGGCCGCATCGAGCCCCGGACTCGGGCGCTGCCAGGCGCGCCCGCCGCCACCCGACCGGCC
>JAJXWE010000493.1 GCA_021781775.1 Pseudomonadota bacterium
GTACAGGCTCTTCTCGCGGATCACATCGAACAGTTTGCAGACCCGTTCGTCAGCGTCGGACAGCAGTGCAAAGGGTAGGCTCTCCTTGCTTCTGAACTTCTCGTGCGAGGCGAGGCTGTCGCGCGAGATGCCGACCACCTGCACGCCGGCCTTGCCGAAGGCCGCGTGCAGATCGCGGAAGTCCTGCGACTCGCGCGTGCACCCGGAGGTCATGTCCTTCGGGTAGAAGTAAACGACCAGCGCCTTGCCCGCGGCGCCCTTCAGGGTGAAGGTCGCCCCATCGGTGGCGGGCAGGGAGAAATCTGGGACCTTGGATCCGGGTTCGAGTTTGGGCATCGGTCAGGATTTCACCGGTTCGAGAATGGCATCCAGGTTGAGCGAGTCGCAGTAATCCATGAATTCCTCGCGCAGGTGCGCCACGGGGATGCGGCTCGGCACGTTCACGACCATCTGCACGGAGAACATCGGTGCCCCGGTGTGCGCGGCCGGATAGCTGCGGGTCGAGACCTCAGCGATGTCGATGCTGCGGCTGGCGAAAAACCCGGATAGCCCCGCGACGATGCCGCTCTGGTCGAGACTGACCACATCGATCGAGTACGGCAGCATGTCGGTGCGCGAGGGGCGCGGCTCGGTGCGGCGCATGTGCACGCTGAAGGTGCCGGTCGCAGCCAGGCGGGTCAATTCGGACTCGAGCTTGGCAAGCGCGTGCCAGTTGCCCGAGATCAACAGCAGCATGGCGAATTCCGAGCCCAGCGCAACCATGCGGCTCTCGGTGATGTTGCCGCCACATTCGCTGATCAGCCGGGTCAGCTCGTGAGCCATCCCTGTTCTGTCGCTGCCGATTGCCGAAACGGCCAGGTGCTGCTTCATCGTGTCTGTCGTTGCGGGCATCAGTGCGCTCTTGGCTGCAGTGTACCGGGAGCGAGGGGCGCTGGCGACCGCCCGGCGTCGGTCATGCCAGCGCGACGCAAGAGGCTCCGCAGCAGATATACTCCCGTTCCGGCCGCGATTGTTCACGCAACCCCTCGACAAATGACAGCCTTGAGCCCGCTCGCACCCACCGTGGCAAACGGCCGCGGTATCACCGACGTGACCACGGGGAGTCTCGTGGCCATCGTCACGCCCATGAGCAATGACGGGGCGATCGATCTGGACGCCTGGGATCGCCTGCTCGACTGGCATGTGGCGAGCGGCACGCGCGCGCTGGTGATCGGCGGAACGACGGGCGAGTCCGCCACGCTCACCGAGAGCGAACTGCGCCAGCTCACCGAGCGGGCTTGTACCCGGGCGGCGGGGCGGATCGGGATCGTGGTCGGGGCGGGATCGAGCAGCACTGCCGCCGTGGTGGTGAGGGCCCGTGAGCTGTCGCAACTGCCGATCGATGCGCTGCTGGTTGTCACGCCGGCGTACAATCGTCCGACCCAGGAGGGGCTGTACCGGCATTTCGAAGCCGTCGCAGAAGCCACGGCCAAGCCCTTGATTCTTTACAATGTCCCGGCCCGCACGGCCGTGGACATGCTGCCGGCGACGATTGGGCGGCTCTCGAAACTCCCGCGCATCGTGGCGGTCAAAGAGGCCGTTCCGGGAGCGGATCGGGTGCGCCAGATCCTCGCCGCGAGCCGCGACGGGTTCCTCGTACTCAGCGGCGATGACGCCACGGCGCGCGAGGCGATACTCGCCGGCGCCCGCGGGGTGATTTCGGTAAGCGCCAACGTGGTGCCGGCGGCGATGGCCGAGATGGTGGCCGCCGCGCTGCGCGGTGATGCGGCGGAGGCGGCCCGGTTGGACGAGCCGCTTCAAGGCGTGCATCGTGCGCTGTTCGTGGAGGCCAATCCCATTCCGGTCAAATGGGCCCTGGCGCAGCTGGGACGCATCGGTCCGGGGATACGCCTGCCGCTGACCGAGCTGTCCCAGTCCCACCGAGCGGATGTGCAGGCCGCGTTGTACGCCGCCAGCCGGGTGGCCTGATGGCCCCTGACTGGGGCCCAGAGTGTGATTTCGAGCGAGGAGAATCGTTGATGAAGTTCAGAGCCGCCTGGGCTCTTGCCGCGGTGCTACCGGTCCTGTCCGGCTGTCACACGCTGCGTGAGATGACCTCGGAGTCCTGCCATAAGCCACGCCCGTACATGGCGGCCCGCAGCGTTCCGCCGCTGACGATTCCCACCGGACTCAGCAGCCCGAATACCCGCGATGCGCTGGTGGTGCCGCCGTTGAAGGGCCCGGTCCTTCCGCCGCCGACGGCCAAGGAGCCCTGCCTGGATGCCCCGCCGTCTTATATTGCCGCCCGCCCCAAGCCGGCCCCGAAGGCCTGAGACGCGGCTGAGGGGTCGGACTGCCTCCGGCGGCCCGACGTAGTATCATGCGCGCCCCGCGCCTCCCGTGGGAGCGACCGGCATACGGGGAGCGGGATGGGGCAGTGCGCCCCGCCGGACGGAAGACGGTCCGGGCCGGAATGCGGAGAGGTGGCCGAGCGGTCGAAGGCGCTGGACTGGAATTCCAGTAACATCTTCACGGGTGTTCGTGGGTTCGAATCCCACCCTCTCCGCCAATCCTCATGGACCGGCTGGT
>JAJXWE010000494.1 GCA_021781775.1 Pseudomonadota bacterium
GCTCTTGAAGACCGACGACATCCGCTTCCCGGTGATGGGAGCGGCATTTCAGGCGCGCGGCGGCACCGCCCGTCATGACGCAGTGGCCTGGGGGTTCGCCCGCGCCGCTGATGCGCTCGGCGTCGACATTATCGAGAACTGCGAGGTCACCGGATTCCTGCGCGACGGCAGTGGCGCGGTGGCAGGCATCGAGACCAGCCGCGGAACGATCCGAGCGCCGCGCATCGGCGTTTCGGCCGCCGGTCACACCAGCGTGCTGATGCGCATGGTCGACGTAAAGATGCCGCTCGAGAGCTATCCTCTGCAGGCGCTGGTTTCCGAGCCGGTCAAGCCGATCTTTCCATGCGTCGTGATGTCCAACACCATCCACGCCTACATCAGCCAGTCGGACAAGGGTGAGATGGTGATCGGCGCCGGCACTGACGCCTACACTTCTTATACCCAGCGCGGCGGACTGCACATCAGCCGGCACGCTCTTGAAGCAATCTGCGAACTGTTTCCGATGTTTCGCCGGCTGCGCATGCTGCGTAACTGGGGAGGTATCGTCGATGTGACGCCGGACCGGTCACCGATCATCGCCAAGACACCAGTGCCCGGACTGTACGTCAACTGCGGTTGGGGCACGGGCGGATTCAAGGCCACCCCGGGTGCCGGACACCTGCTGGCCTGGACGGTCGCGAACGATGCGCCGCACCCCATCAACGCCCCTTTCACCATTGAACGGTTCCGTGACGGCGAACTGATCGACGAGGCCGCCGCCGCCGCGGTCGCCCACTAGAGCGCACATTCATGCTGTTGATCAACTGTCCCTATTGTGGCGAGCGCCCCGAGCCGGAATTTGTTTACGGCGGCCAGGCGCACATTGCCCGTCCCACCGATCCGCACGCCTGCTCGGATCAGGAATGGGCCGACTACCTCTATCAGCGAGATAATATAAAAGGTGTCCATGCCGAGCGCTGGCGCCATGCGCACGGCTGCGGCCGCTTCTTCAATGCGCTGCGCGATACGACCACTGATCGGTTCCTGGCCACCTACGAGGTAGGTCATCAGCCGCCGGCCCACGCAAAAGGTGTCCACGCATGAGCCAGCCCTGGCGTACGCCGGCCAGTGGCCGGATCAACCGTGAACGTGAGCTGCGCTTCACGTTCGACGGCCGCGAGTACAGTGGATTCGAAGGAGACACCCTCGCCTCCGCCCTGCTCGCCAACGGGGTGCATCTGGTGGGCCGCTCCTTCAAATATCACCGCCCGCGCGGCATCATCAGCGCCGGACCTGAGGAGCCCAACGCCCTGGTCACGGTTCGCCGCGATGCCGCGCGCGTCACTCCCGACTTGCGCGCCACAGAAGTGCAGCTGTACGCCGGACTCGATGCGATCAGCCAGAACCGCTGGCCCAGCCTGAACTTCGACGTCGGGGCGATCAACAGCCTGTTGTCCCCGTTCATCCCAGCCGGCTTTTACTACAAGACCTTCATGTGGCCGCGCCGCGCATGGCGCTCACTGTACGAACCGAAGATTCGCTCCGCGGCAGGCCTTGGACGCGCCCCCGAGCTTGCGGATCCGGACGCGTACGCCACTCGGTTTGCCCATTGCGACGTACTGATCGTCGGTGCGGGACCGTCAGGTCTTGCGGCCGCTAAGGCGGCAGCGATTAGCGGCGCACGCGTGATGCTCTGTGATGAGCAACCGCAATTTGGCGGCTCTCTGCTCGCCGACGCAAATGCCAGGGTGACATCGATCGACGCTAAGCCCGCCGAGCAATGGCTCACCGAGAGCATCGGCGAGCTTGCCGCCCGTCCGAACGTGACGCTGCTCCCGCGGACCACTGCGTTCGGGTATTTTCCGCACAACTTCATTGGCCTGGCCGAGCGTCTCACCGACCACCTTGACTCGCCCCGTGAGGGCGAGCCGCGCGAGCGGCTCTGGCAGGTACGGGCCAAGCAAGTCGTGCTCGCCACCGGAGCGATCGAGCGGCCACTGGTCTTCCCCGGCAACGACCGGCCGGGAATCATGCTTGCGGGTGCCGCCCGGACCTACCTGAACCGCTACGGGGTCCTGCCGGGCCGGCGCGCTGCGGTGGTCACCGCGTGTGACGCAGCCTACCAGGCTGCGCTCGACCTGCATGCTGCGGGCGTCCAGATCGCCGTCATCATGGACGTTCGCCCGAAGGCCGACGGGCGGTTGCCCGATGCCGCCCGTCAAGCCGGGATGCGCGTGCTTACCCATGCGACCATCGTCGGTACCGTCGGTTGGAGCAGGGTCAAAGCGTTGCGCGTGCAAACACTCGATGGTTCGGGAGGCATGCACGGGGCAGTCCAACGCATTGCCTGTGATGCGGTTCTGATGTCCGGCGGCTATACCCCAAGCGTGCACCTGTTCTCGCAGTCGCGCGGCAAGCTCGCGTGGGACGCCGCGCAGCAGACCTTCCTGCCGGCAGAGCCGGCCGAACAGACGCTCTGTGCCGGCGCCTGCCGCGGAGTCTTCTCGCTGCAGGACGCCGTTGCGGACGGTCGCGGTGCCGCGGCACGCGCAGCGGGACTCGCCCCACCGGATGGACCACT
>JAJXWE010000495.1 GCA_021781775.1 Pseudomonadota bacterium
GCAAGATGATCATCAATGCGCTGAATGCCCCGGTGTGCGCGTTCATGGCGGATTTCGAGGATTCCTGCAGTCCGACCTGGCAGAACATGGTGCAGGGCCAGATCAATCTCGCCGATGCCATCGACGGCACGATCACTCATCGCGACCCGGCCAGCGGCAAGGTCTACCGCCTGGGGGCGCGGCGCGCGACCCTGATCGTTCGGCCGCGCGGCTGGCATCTGCCGGAGAAACACGTGCGCATCGACGGCGAGCCGGTCGCCGGCGCGCTGTTCGACGTCGCACTGTACCTGGCGCGCAATCACGACGGGCTGGCGCGCGCCGGCACCGGGCCGTATTTCTACCTGCCGAAGCTCGAGAGTCACCTCGAGGCGCGGCTGTGGAGTGAGGTATTCGCTGCCGCCGAGGATGCGCTCGGGCTGCAGCGCGGCACCATTCGCGTGACGGTGTTGATCGAGACGCTGCCGGCGGCGTTCGAGATGGACGAGATTCTCTTCGAGCTGCGGCCCTACGTCGCGGGCCTGAACTGCGGCCGGTGGGATTACATCTTCAGCTTCATCAAGAAGCTGCGCAACCGCGGTCAATTCGTCCTGCCGGACCGCTCGCAGGTGACCATGGAGCGGCATTTCCTCAAGTCGTACGTGGACTTGCTCATCCAGACCTGTCACCGCCGCGGCGCCCACGCGATGGGCGGCATGGCCGCGCAGATCCCGGTGCGTGACAGCCAGACCAACGCGGTGGCGATGGAGCGGGTGCGCGCGGACAAGCTGCGCGAGGCGCATGCCGGCCACGACGGCACCTGGATCGCGCACCCGGGTCTGGCGCCGGTGGCGCGCGCGGCATTCGATGCGGTGATGAGCGGTCCGAACCAGCTGCACGTGCAGCGCGCCGAGATCACCGTGCGCCGCGAGGACCTGCTGCGCGTGCCGGGCGGCACCATTACCGAGGAGGGAATCCGCAGCAACATCCGTGTGGGCGTGCAGTACCTCGAGGCGTGGCTGCGCGGCAGCGGCTGCGTGCCGCTCTACAACCTCATGGAGGATGCCGCCACCGCCGAGATCTGCCGCGCGCAACTGTGGCAGTGGCTGCACCACGGTGCGCACACCAGCGATGGGGCTCAGGTGACGCCCGAGCGCATCGATCGTCTGTTCGCCGAGGAACTCGACCGGATCCACGCAGAGGTCGGCGCCGCGCGGCTGCTCGGCGGGGTGTTCCCCACCGCCGCGCGGCTGATGGAAAGGATGATCAAGCAGGACACCTTCGACGAATTCCTGACAATACCCGCGTACGAACTCATCGATTGACGGCCGGAGAACCCGCATGAAACCCAATGATCAGTTACCGAGCGCACAAGATCTGCGTCGGTCGTGGCAAGACTCGCCGCGCTGGCGCGGCATCGCGCGCGCCTACCGGCCGGAAGACGTGGTGCGCTTGCGCGGCACGATCCCCATCGAGCATTCGCTCGCCCGCCTGACGGCCGAGAAACTCTGGCGCATGCTCAACGAGCGTCCGTTCGTCAACGCACTCGGGGCGCTCACCGGCAACCAGGCCTTGCAGCAAGTCAGGGCGGGACTCGAGGCGATTTATCTTTCCGGCTGGCAGGTCGCCGCGGATGCGAACCTCGCCGGTCAGATGTACCCCGACCAGTCGCTCTATCCGGCTGATTCCGTGCCGGCGGTGGTGCGGCGGATCAACTCGACGCTGCGGCGCGCCGATCAGATTCACCACGCCGAGGGGGACGACAGCATCGATTGGCTCAAGCCGATCGTGGCGGACGCCGAGGCCGGCTTCGGCGGGGTGCTGAACGCGTTCGAGTTGATGAAGCAGCTGATCGAAGCCGGTGCGGCCGGAGTGCACTTCGAGGACCAGCTGTCCTCGGCGAAGAAGTGCGGCCACATGGGCGGGAAGGTGCTGGTACCGACGCAGGAGGCGATCAACAAGCTGCTGGCCGCGCGGCTGGCCGCCGACGTGTGCAACGTGCCGACGGTGCTCGTTGCCCGCACCGATGCCGAAGGCTCGAGTCTGCTCACCGCGGACGTCGATGAGCGCGACCGGCCGTTCATCGATGCCGCCCGCGGACGCACGGCCGAGGGCTTCTTCCACGTGCGGGCCGGATTGGAGCAGGCCATTGCGCGCGCCTGCGCGTATGCGCCCTATGCCGATCTGCTGTGGTGCGAGACCGCCAAGCCCGACCTGGAGGAGGCGAAACACTTCGCCGAGGCAGTGCACCGGCAGCATCCCGGCAAGCTCCTCGCCTACAACTGTTCGCCGTCGTTCAACTGGCGGCGCAAGCTCGACGAGGAGACGATCGCGCGCTTCCAGCGCGAACTCGGCGCGATGGGCTACCGGTTCCAGTTCATCACGCTCGCGGGCTTTCATGCCCTGAACTTCTCGATGTTCGAGCTGGCGCGTGGTTACCGGGAACGGCAGATGGCCGCCTACGTCGAGCTGCAGCAGGCGGAGTTCGCCGCCGAGCCGCATGGCTACAGTGCCACGCGTCATCAGCGGGAGGTCGGCGCAGGCTATTTCGACGAGGTCACGCAGGCGATTACCGGCGGGA
>JAJXWE010000496.1 GCA_021781775.1 Pseudomonadota bacterium
TACCCGCAGTTCCTGCCCTGGTGCAGCCATGCGCGGGTGCTCTCGCGCAGTGACAGCGAGATCGTTGCCACCATCGGCGTGCGGCGCGGACCGTTCAACGGAGAGTTCACCACGCGCAACGCGCTCGAGCCCGACCGGCGCGTGCACATGCGTCTGGTCAGCGGGCCGTTCACCGCGCTCGAGGGCGAGTGGCGCCTCACGCCGGCCGGCGCAGGCACGCTGGTCGAGCTCGCCTTGCGTTTCCAGCTCAAGAGTTCGCTCTCCGCAGTGCTGTTCGAGCGCATCTTCGCCGAGACGGTCGGCTCGCTGGTTGATGCCTTCGTCGTGCGCAGCCGCGCGCTCCCACCGCCCGCGGGGCTCACCGGGCCGTGAGCGCCGGGTCGCTGAAGCGTTGCACGGTGGCCTATGCCGCGGCCGAGCGGGCGTTTCTCTGGCACCTGGAAGTGCCCGTCGGCGCGGACATCGCCGCGATCATCGCGGCGGCGCGGCGCGCCGCCCCCGAGGCGCAGGTGCCCTGGGAGGATGCTCCGGTGGGGATTTTCGGTGAGTTGCGCGGCCGCGATGCGGTGCCCGCCGACGGGGATCGGATCGAGCTGTACCGGCCGCTGCGTGATGACCCGCGCGCGCGCCGGCGCGCGCGGCTCGCGGGCGCGCGCCGCTGAGTTACAGCACCGGGAATTTCTTCGGCGAGGGCAGCAGGCCCGGCGCGATCGGCTGGCCCTTGGGCACGTTGTACAGCGCGAAGCGGCTGACCTTGCCGTCGTGGAAGAACACCGTCACGCGGCTCTGGATGGGCCGCTCGATGTAGCCGCGCTTGAAATAATAGACGTAGTCCCAGCGGTCTGTGTCGAAGACATCCGCAATCATGGGCGTGCCGAGCAGGTAGCGCACCTGCACGCGCGTCATGCCCACCTTCAGCTGCCGCACGGTGTGTCCGTCGAGATAATTGCCCTGCTGAATGTCCATCCGGTAGACACAGCCGGCCAGCAATGCCGAGAGCGCAGCGAGCGTCACAGTCGCTCGCAGGGTCGAAATCAGGTGAGCTGGTCGCATGGCAGTCCGATGGGCAATAATTGGGGGCGGATCATACCTGATCGTGCGAAGGCCGCCCTGATCGTCCGCGGCGGCCATACCCGGAGGCTCGAGACGCGTGGAAGGCAAGGACCTGCGCAAAGCCGGCCTGAAAGTGACGCTGCCGCGCCTGAAGATCCTCGAGATCCTCGCTGGCAGCGAAATGCGTCACCTCTCGGCCGAGGACATCTACCGGATCCTGCTCGAGTCGCACGAGGACATCGGGTTGGCGACCGTCTATCGGGTGCTCACTCAGTTCGAGGCTGCAGGTCTCGTCACGCGGCATCACTTCGAGGACGGCATGGCCGTTTTCGAGCTCAATCAGGGCGACCATCACGATCATATCGTGTGTCTTGACTGCGGCCACGTCGAAGAGTTCGTCGACGAGGGCATCGAGGCGCGCCAGAACGCGGTGGCCCACCGACTGCAATTCGATATCCGCGACCACTCCCTCATCCTCTACGGGCACTGTCGCCGCGAGGCCTGTCCCCGGCGGCGCACACCGGGCCACTGAGCGGCGGCTCAGCGGCGCCGTGCGGCGCTTTTCGGCCGGCGCGCGGGAGTGGCTGGCTGCGCCGGTCCGCGCAGCATCTGGCGCGCATGCTCGCGCGCCGCCGCGGAGACGTCGACCCCGCCGAGCATCCGCGCCAGCTCCTCGATCCGTTCGTCCTCGGACAGCTCGCTGAGGCGCGTGTGCGTGGCGCCGCCGTCGGTGAACTTCGCGACCCGCAGATGGTGATGGCCCTGCGAGGCAACCTGCGGCAGGTGCGTCACGCACAGCGCCTGGCCGCGCTGCCCAAGCGCGCGCAGTTCCCGTCCGACGATCTCGGCGACCGCGCCGCCGATGCCGGAGTCGACTTCATCGAACACCATGCAGCGCGTCTCACGCGCGCTGCTGGCCACCTGCACCGCCAGCGAGAGGCGCGAGAGCTCCCCGCCCGAGGCGACCTTCGCGAGCGGGCGGACGGGCTGGCCCGGATTGGCGCTGACGCGGAATTCGATGTCGTCGGCGCCGTGCGGCGCTGGCTCCTCGCCACGCGCGCTAAGGGCAGCCTCGAAGCGTCCCCCGGCCATGCCCAAGGCCTGCATGTGAGTGGTAACGGCCGCCCCGAGTGCCTCGGCCGCCTGCGCGCGTGCCGCGGAGAGCGCCGCAGCGCACTGGCGGTACCGTGCGAGCGCCTCGGTGAGCTCGGCCCGCAGCGTCTCGAGGTCGAGTCCGGCGCGTTCGAGCCGCTCCAGATCCGCGCCGAGTTGCGCCTCGCGCGTGGCCAGCTCGCCCGGTGGCACCCGATGTTTGCGGGCGAGGTCCTCGATGGCTGCGAGCCGGCTCTCGACGGCGTCCTGGCGGCCCGTGTCAAGCTCCAGCGTCTCGCTGTAGCGTTCGAGCTCGCGGGCGGCCTCGCGGATGTTCACCTCGGCCTCCTGCGCCAACGCGATGATCGGCTGCAGTTGCGCGTCGATTGTCACGGCCCCGCGCAGCGC
>JAJXWE010000497.1 GCA_021781775.1 Pseudomonadota bacterium
CCTCCAGGCCAAGACCGAGCAGCTCGACCAGGCGCCGCACGATGCTCAGCCCCAGTCCATAGCCCTCGCGCCGCGCGCCATCGAGGCGCTCGATCTGATAGAACTCCTCGTAGATGTGCGGCAACTGCTGCGGCTCGATGCCAATGCCGGTGTCGCTCACCTCGATGCGCATCGCGGCGCCCTGGCGCGCGCAGGTGAGCGAGACGCTGCCGGCGGCGGTGTACTTCAGGGCGTTGGAGAGCAGGTTGCGCAGGATCTGGCCGAGCAGGGCGGCATCGCTGTGCACGCACTCCCCGCCGTGCACGACGCGCAGCGTCAGATGTTTGTTCGCCGCCAGCGAGGCGAATTCCTGTTCGAGCTCGGCGAACAGCGGCCCGATGTGCACGTCCGCCGGCTGCGGGTGCACCGCGCCGGACTCGAGCTTGCTCACATCGAGCAGCGCGTTCAGCAGGCGCGACATCGCGCCGATCGCCATGTCCTGGTAGTGCAGCGCCTCCTGCGCCTGCGGGTCGCGCACCATGCGCGTCAGCGCCCGTTCAGCAGCGCCAGGGATTGCAGCGGCTGGCGCAGATCGTGGCTGGCGGTGGCGAGGAAGCGGCTCTTGGTCTGCGTGGCGCGCTCGGCGGCCTGGCGCGCCTCGAGCAGCGCCGCCTGGATGCGCCGGTGCGGCGTGACGTCGCGGATCGCGGCGGCGACCAGATCGCGCTCATCGTCATGGATGGGACTTAAGCTGATCTCGACCGGGAATTCCATCCCGTCCTTGCGGCGGGCGAGCAGCTCAAGCCCGATGCCCATCTGCCGCGTGCGCGGCTCGCGCGTGAAGCTGCGGCGGTGCGCGCGGTGCAGCGCCTGAAGACGCTCGGGCAACAGATCCTCGACGAGGAGCGCACCGAGTTCCTGCGCCGAGTAACCGAACAGTGCGCTCATCTGCCGGTTGGCGAACACGATGCGGCCGGTGGCATCGGCGATCAGCATCGCATCGGGCGCCGCGGCGAGTGCGCTGCGCATCAGCTCGGCGGAGAGTGTCGATTCCATGGCCGCTCAGCGCCGCAGCAGCGCGGTGGGCGCGGCCGCGGCACGCTCGGCCCCGGCCATGCGGATCAGCGCCGCGCCGGGGAGGGCAGACGCAGCACGAAGCACGCGCCGCTCGGGCGATTGGGGCGGTGATCGAGGGTGCCGCCGAAGGTGCGCGCGATGGTGCGGCTGCTCGCCAGGCCGAGTCCCGTGCCGGCCGTCTTGGTCGTGCAGAACGGATCGAACAGCCGCTGCGCGATCTCCGGGGAGATCCCCGGTCCGTTGTCGCGGACCTCGATCAGTACGTCCCCGTCGGCCGCCCGTGCGGTGCCGATCACCACTTCGCGCGAGCCGAGCGGGCACTCATCGAGCGCCTCGAATGCGTTGCGCACCAGCGCGAAGACCACCTGTTGGATCTGGGCCCGATCGAGCGTCAGCGGCCCGAGTCCCTCGCTCAGCTCGAACCGGCAGCTCGACTCGTGCACCCGCGCATCGGACTCGATGAGATCGGCCAGCTCACGGATCAGCGCGTTGACGTCGGTGAGCTCCCCGAGGGAGTCGCGCGGGCGTGTCAGCCCCCGCAGCCGGCTGATGATGTCCCCGGCCCGCACCGCCTGCGCGGTGATCTGGCGCAGCGCGTCGCGGACCTCCTCGAGGTCCGGGTCGGGCAGTCCGAGCAGCCGCTCGCAGGCCTGGGCGTAGTTGGCGACCGCGGCCAGCGGCTGATTGAGTTCGTGCGCGACACCGGCGGCCATTTCCCCGACGGCCGCCAGCCGCGAGACGTGCATCAGCCGCTCCTGCAGCCGGCGGTTGGCCTCGTCGAGGTAGATGTTGCGTTGGTTCATACGAAATAGTGGGCCGGCGCCGGCCCGCAAGTCTCTACGTATATTCCCAAAGGCGCGGTGGACACTACGGTCATGGCCGGCGGGGTCACCGGGTGAGTTTCACGAGTCGGGCAATCACCTGGGCGTCGGGGCTGCCGGACTCGCGCGACAGGTCGTAGCAGGTGGCCACGAGCGCGGCGTGCTTGAACGAGGGGAGAGGGGCGGCGGTGCGCAGGTGCGCATCCACCGCCTCGAGCACCCGCTCGAGCAGCGCCAGGTCGAGCGGGTGCGCGCCGGCGCCGTACGGCACGTCCGGCTCGCGTAGCCCCTCGGCCTGATCGGCGACCCCGCGGCCGGTGACGAGCCACTCGAGGCGGGTCTGAGTGACGTCGCAGATTGCGCGCAGGTCCGTCACGTTCGGCTCGGACTGTCCGCGCAGCCACTTGCGCACGGCGCTCTCGGAGCGCTGGATGGCCAGCGCCAGCGCCGCGGCGTTGCCGAAGTGCTCGAGCCGCTCGCGCAGCCGGGCCGCGAAGCCGGCAGCGCGCGGTTGCGGAGGCGGACGCGTCGTCATGACTACAAATGTAGCTCCAATCCGCCTAAAAGTCACGCGCTGCGCACAATAGTATTGCGCGGCGTATGATTCGGCAGTAGACTGTAAAAAAGTACAGCTGGGCATGCCGCGAGGTCCCAGCTTCTTATGACCCCAATCC
>JAJXWE010000498.1 GCA_021781775.1 Pseudomonadota bacterium
CCCCGTCGGTCGCGATCAGGCGGGTGCGGGCGCCCGCGGCGCGCTGCAGGCACGCCTCGAGCTCGGCCATGTCGTTGTTCGCATAGCGCAGCCGCTCGGCCTTGCACAGGCGGATGCCGTCGATGATGCTGGCGTGGTTGAGCGCATCGGAGATCACCGCGTCGCGCTCATCGAGCAGCGTCTCGAACAGCCCGCCGTTGGCGTCGAAGCAGGAAGAGTAGAGGATGGCGTCCTCGGTGCCGAGGAACTCGCTCAAGTGCCTCTCGAGCGCCTTGTGCACGGTCTGCGTGCCGCAGATGAAGCGCACCGAGGCCATGCCGAAACCGTAGCGCTCGAGGGCCGCGTGCGCCGCGTGCAGCACCTCGGGGTCGCTGGCGAGCCCGAGGTAGTTGTTGGCGCACAGGTTGATGACCTGCCGTCCGCCGCTGACCACCCGCGCGCCCTGCGGGCCGCTGAGCACGCGCTCGTTCTTGTACAGGCCCTGCTCTTGCAGGGCGGCGAGTTCCGAGCGCAGCCGCTCGATCAGTTGGGGCATCATGCGCCGCGATTATACCCGTCCGCCTGCGCGGACGGGGGCACGCTCAGCGCGTCGGACCGCCCAGGCGCACGGTGCGCCCGCGCACGGCCAGGCGCTGTGCCTGGCTCAAGTGCCCGAGCGCGCGCACCACCGTCTCCGGGGCCAGCCCCAGGTACGAGCCGATGTCCGCGCGGGTGAGCGGCAGCTTGAAGGGATCCTCGCGTGCCGGCAGATGCGCGCGCTGCGAGTAGTTCTCGATGAACGCCGCCACCCGCTCCACGGCGGGCAGTCCCGCCCAGGGTGCCGAGGCGCGGTCCGGCTGCGCCGCGCTCTTCAGGAGCAGCCGCTCGAGCAGCCCGCCGCGCGTCGCACCCTCGCCGAGGGCCGGCAGGTGCAACCGGCACACGGTGCTCGGGCTGGCCGCCTGGGCGGTGTACATCTGCTTGCCGTGCGCGTAGCTCTCCAGGCCCACCAGCTCCCCCGGCAGGCGCAGCCCGACCACCCGCTGCGCGCCGTCCGGCTGGCTCACCCGCAGCACCAGGCAGCCGCTCGAAACGATGTAGAGGGCGGCACTGCTGCCCTGCTCGAGCAGCCGGGCGCCGCGCTCGAGCGGCGGCTCGCGCCGCGCATGCACGGTCTCGGCGGGCAGTGCTTCCCCCCAGCAGCGGCGGTTCGAGGGGCATGCGGCGCAATCGGTCTCACTCTGGGCGCTGCTGCGATTTCGGGTGCGTTCCGAGGTATTCATGCGTGCAACGCTAACGCGGCAGACTGTGCCATAGATATCAGGATTTTCCGCAGGCCTGTTTCGCGGCAGCGGGTCCGAGAACTGACTTTCGTCACGGTTGCCGCTACGCCGGCGAGCGGTGTTTCGGCATCATCACCGGACTCATGAACGCCGTCCTCGCCCGACACGCCGATCTTGCCAGTCGCCTCGCCCGCGTGGTGCCCGCGGCGGAAATCGCGCTCGCCGCGCCGCTCATCGCGCGCATCGAGGCGCTGAAAGCCGATCAGGACGCGGTTGTGCTGGCGCACAACTATCAGACGCCGCTGGTGAGCGCGGTGGCCGAGTTCACCGGCGACTCCCTCGCCATGGCCCAATACGCGCTGCAGGCCACGGCAGGCACTATCGTCGTGTGCGGCGTGCGCTTCATGGCCGAGACCGTCAAGCTGCTCTGCCCGGACAAGCGCGTGCTGCTCAGCGCCGAGGAGGCGGGCTGCTCGCTTGCCGATTCGATCGGCGTTGAGGCGGTGCGTGCCGTGCGCGCCGCCTGCCCCGGGGTGCCCGCCGTGGCCTATATCAACACCACCGCTGCGGTCAAAGCCGAGGTGGACGTGTGTTGCACCTCCGCCAATGCAGTGCGGGTCGTGCGCGCGCTCGGCGTGCCGCAGGTCATCATGCTGCCCGATCAGCACCTGGCCGGGTTCGTTGCCGAGGAATCCGGCATCGAGGTGATCGCCTGGTCCGGGCAGTGCGAGGTGCACACCCGCTTCGATGCCGCCGACATCCGCGCGTTCCGCCGCGATACGGCGGTGACCGTGCTGGCGCACCCGGAGTGTCCCGAACCGGTGCGCGCCGAGGCGGACTTCGTCGGTTCCACCGGCGCCATGGCGAAGTTCCTCGCCGAGCGCCGCCCGCCGCGGGCAATGCTGCTCACCGAGTGCGCCATGGCCGACAATGTGGCGCTGCAGTGTCCCGACATCAACTTCGTGCGCCCGTGCAACCTGTGCCCGCATATGAAAGCCACCACGCTCGAGCGTGTGGCGGGCGCGCTCGAGGGGCCGGGCGCGCCGATTGAGATCGAGCCGTCGCTCGCGGCGCGAGCGCGCCGGCCGATCGCGCGCATGCTCGAGATCGGTTGAGCCCACCACCATGCGCACGCTCGAGACCGATGTGCTCGTCATCGGCGCCGGTGCGGCCGGCCTGTGCGCGGCGCTCGAGGCGGCCCCGCGCCGCGTGCTGGTGGTCTCGGCGGCTGATCCGCGCGTTGCCAGCTCCACCGCGCTCGCGCAGGGCGGCATCGCC
>JAJXWE010000499.1 GCA_021781775.1 Pseudomonadota bacterium
AAGAACAGCAGCGGATGGCGCTGCAGCTCGGTCACCACCACCTGGTACATCCGCCCGTCGGGCCGCATCAGCACCAGCGCCCCGCCGATCGGCGGTGGCTCCCCGTGCGCCGGTCGGCTCGCCGGCGTGAGAAAGCCCCTGAGCAGCGAAGGCACCTCGCGCCCGAGCAGATCTTGTCCGTTGGGACCGATGACGAAGGTGCGGTCGTAGTACGGCCCGCCGGCGAGTCCCTGCGCCCAGTGCTCGAGCCCCGGCGGCCCACCGCCCTCGAAGGCCTGGGCGGCCTGTTGAAACAGGTGCCCGCGCTGCACCCAGGGCATCTGCTCGCGGTGCTGGATCGCCTCATCCACCGCCGCGGTCACCGTGCCGACGAGGATCAGGGCGATGGCCAGCCAGAACGACCAGAAAATCCGCCAGAACAGCGAATGCATACGGTCCTCAGCGCTGCGTCAGGGCGTAGCCAGCCCCGCGCACCCCCTGGATGGTGATGCGCTCGGTCAGGCGCGCGAGCTTGCGTCGCAGGTTGCTGACGTGGGTGTCGAGACTGCGGTCGGTGGGCAGCAGCCGGCGCCCGAGCGCCTGCAGCATCAGCTCCTCGCGGCTCACCGTGCGCGTGTCGGCCTGCATCAGCAGCTCCAGGATGCGCAGCTCCGCGCTGGTGAGCTCCAGGTCCTGCCCGTCCAGCTGCGCCCGGTGCGCGCGGCTGTCGAGTTTCAGCGGGCCGAAGCCGAGCACGCCGTCGGCGCCGATATCGGCCATGCGGCGCAGCACCGCGCGCACCCGCGCCACCAGCTCGCGCGGGCTGAACGGCTTGGCGAGGTAGTCGTCCGCGCCCATCTCCAGGCCCACCACCCGGTCGATCTCCTCGCCCCGCGCGGTGAGCATCAGCACCGGCACGCGGCTCGTGGCGCGCAGCCGGCGCAGCACCTCGAAGCCGGTGAGCCCCGGCAGCATCACGTCGAGCACCACGAAGTCGATGCCGCCGCGGCCGAGCCGCTCGAGGGCCGCCTGGCCGTTCTCGGCGCTCTCGGCGGCGAAGCCCTCGGGCTCGAGGTACTCGCGCAGCATCGCCACCAGCTCGGCATCGTCGTCGACGATGAGCAGCCGGGTGCGGGCCTCCTCCTGCGCGCTCACGCCGGATTCTCCAGCGAGAACACCTGACGCTGATCGTCGTAGGCGAAGATCTCCGCGTAGCGGCCCCAGCTGATCACCGCGCGCAGCGACTGCTCGGCGGCCTCCTCGGCCATGTGGTCCTCGAGCTCATCGAGGAAGCGGCTCTTCGGCGCCCGGTGGCTGCTGCGCTCATCGAGCACGCGGCGCACGTGCGCCGCGAGCGGCACGTGCGCCATCAGGTGCTGGGCAAACAGCGCCTTGCGCTCATCGGTGTCCGAGCGGGCGAAGGTGAGGCCCGCCTCGGTCAGGCGGATGTCCCCGCCCTCGACTTCCGCGAAGCGCAGCAGCTGCAGCGTCTCGGCCACCGGAAAGAGGTCATCGCCCTCCATGTGCAGTGCGTGGGCAATCGCCGGCAGATCGGCGCGTCCGCCATAGGGCGGCTCGCTCACCGCCTCGAGCAGTCCGGCCAGCAGGTTGGTCGAGACGTGCTCGAGCGGCGTACCGATGCCGACCATGACCGGCCGCTCGGCGCGGGCCCCCTCGCGACTCTGACGCGGCCGGGCGGTCATCTCCACGTACACCCGGTCGACGAGCGCGCGCACGTGCGGATCGAACGGCTCGCGCGGATGGGGCAGATCGACCGGGATCTCGCTCACCACCCGCCCCGGGTGGGTCGAGAAGATGAGGAGCCGGTCGCACATCTGCACCGCCTCCTCGATGTTGTGCGTCACCAGCAGCACCGCCCCGATCGGCAGCTCCCCGCGCCCCCACAGGTCGAGGAAATCGTTGCGCAGCGTCTCGGCGGTGAGCACATCGAGCGCCGAGAACGGCTCGTCCATCAGCAGGATGTTCGGATGCACCACCAGCGCGCGGGCGAAGCCGACGCGCTGGCGCATCCCGCCGGAGAGCTCACGCGGATAGGCCGACTCGTACCCGTCGAGGCCGATCAGATCGATCGCCGCCAGCGAGC
This sequence comes from Pseudomonadota bacterium, assembly GCA_021781775.1. Classification (GTDB taxonomy): domain Bacteria; phylum Pseudomonadota; class Gammaproteobacteria; order Steroidobacterales; family Steroidobacteraceae; genus 13-2-20CM-66-19. The sequence continues at coordinate 2,084 of JAJXWE010000499.1, forward strand.
GCTTGCGCAGCTCGGCCTCGGGCAGACCCATCGCCTCGAGCCCGAGCTGCACGTTGCCGAGCACCGTCAGCCAGGGAAAGAGCGCGAACCCCTGGAACACCATGGAGATCCCGGGCGCCGGCCCATCGACCGGGGCACCCATGTAGCGCACCATGCCGCGGGACGGTGCATCGAGCCCGGCGATCAGGCGCAGCAGAGTCGATTTGCCGGAGCCGGAGCGCCCGAGCAGGCCCACGATCTCCCCGCGCGCGAGCGCCAGGTTCACCTCCTCGAGCACCACCAGCGCATCGCCGTCGGGCTTGAAGAAGCTCTTGCCGAGGCTGTGCACCTCGAGCAGCCGGGCGCTGGCGGGAACGGAATGCGCGGCGACGTTCATCGGCGGCTCAGCTCATGCGGTATTTGCGCTCGGCGCGAGCATACAGCGGACGCCACACCGTGCGGTTGATGATC
>JAJXWE010000018.1 GCA_021781775.1 Pseudomonadota bacterium
GTCCGGCATGAATGCCGCAAAGACCGCACTCGTCACGGGGGCGACCGACGGACTGGGTCGTGCGGTCGCGCGCGCGCTCGCGGCGAGGGGGTATCAGGTCTGGCTGCACGGCCGCGACGGCGCCCGGGGCGAGACACTGGTGCGTGAGATCGTCGCGCGGGGTGGCGAGGCGCGCTTCGTGCGCGCCGATTTCGCATCGCTCGGGCAGGTGCGGGCATTGGCGGCGGATCTGCTCGAGGTGCTGCCGCGGCTGGATCTGCTCATCAACAATGCCGGCATCGGTCCGGTCACCCCGCAGGTGCACGGCCGCGAGCTCAGCGCGGACGGCTACGAGGTGCGCTTCGCGGTGAATTACCTCGCGGGCTATCTGCTGACGCGACAGGTGCTGCCGCTGCTCGAGCGCAGCGCGCCGGCGCGCATCATCAACGTTTCCTCCGGCGCGCAATATCCGCTCGACTTCGACAACCTCATGCTCGGGCGTGCCTACAGCGGCGCGCGCGCCTACGCGCAGAGCAAGCTGGCGCAGATCCTGTTCACGTTCGACCTGGCGCGCGAACTACGCGAGCGCGGCGTCACCGTCACCTGTCTGCATCCGGCCACGTATATGAACACGACGATGGTGCATGCCATGGGTGTCGCGCCGCTCAACACGGTCGAGGACGGTGCAGCCGCCGTGCTGCGGCTCGCTTGCGCCGCGGAGCTCGGGGCAACGTCCGGTGAATACTTCAACGGCCTCGAGCCGGCACGCGCCCATGCCCAGGCTTACGACGAGTCGGCCCAACGCCGCCTCGCCGAGCTGAGTGCGCGTCTCGCCTCGACTGCGCCCGGCGCCGCGACCTGATTCGATGGCCTTCGATCAATCCTACTATCAGCGCTTCTATTACGACCCGCGCACCGCGGTGACCTCCCGTGCGGAGATGCGTGCGCGCGCGCATCTCATCAGCGCGTTCACGGCGCACGTCGGTCTGCCCGTGCGAAGCATTCTCGATGCCGGCTGCGGAACAGGAATGCTGCGCGCGCCCCTGTTGCGCGCGTTCCGGAAGGCGACCTACGTGGGGCTGGAGACGAGTGAGTATCTGTGCCGCCGGCACGGATGGGTGTGCGGGAGCCTGCAGGATTACCGACCGAGCGCGCCGTTCGATCTGGTGATCTGCTACGACGTGCTGCAGTATCTCGAGGCGCGCGAGGCGGCCCGCGCGCTCGCCAACTTCGCCCGCACGTGCCGCGGCGTGCTGTATTTCAGCGCGCTGACCCGCCGCGACTGGCAGCGCAACTGCGACCGCAGCCGCACCGACCCGGATGTGCATCTGCGTGCCGCGGAGTGGTATCGGGCGCGTCTGCGCCGGCAGTTCCGCGAGGTGGGCGCGGGATTCTGGCTGCGCCGCGGAGCACCGCTGACCCTCTGGGAACTGGAAGCGGTCGTCTGACCCCGGAGCCGCCGCGTGGCCGAATCGTCCTCCGACAGTCTCATCGCCGCCTTTGCGGGCTCGGTGCGCTGCACGCGCGAGACGGGTGTCGCGCGCGGCCTGACCCTGAGCGGCGTTTCTGCGGGACGGAGCCCTGAGCGCCTCATCGTCAGTTTCGTCGGGGCCGACGGGGCCGAAATTCCTGCGACGCTCGAGGCGGCGCGAGTGCTGAAGCTCGGCGCGCGGCGCTACCAGGTACTGAGCGCCTCGGGCGCGTGGCTGATCGAGAGCTGCGCGCTCCATGTGCACCGTGATGCCCGTCAGGTGTTCTTCCGCGCGGTGCCGCCGCGATCCGTGCCGCTCGGCAAGCGGCTGTTCTGGCGGACCATCTTGTGGCTGGCCCGGTGCCGCGCCGGGCTGCGCTTGCTGCGGGCGCTGACGGGTCGCTGAGTGGCGCTCAGCCGGTCTCGGCCAGCTCCTTTGCCTGCGCGGTCGAGGCGCCACCGCCGGCGAGCAGCGCCCGATAGATGCCGAGCTGGTGCTGGAAGATCCTCTGCCAGGTGAAGCGCTGCAGCACGCGCTCACGGGCGCTGCGCCCCAGAGCTCCCAAATCGCGTTCGTAGAGAGCCGCCACCGCATCGGCGAGACTGCGGGCGTCGTCCGGCTCGGCGAGCAGGCCGCAGCGCTCGTTGAGCAACTCGGGCACGGCTCCGGAGCGCACCGCCACGATCGGGCGGCCGCAGGCCATAGCCTCGAGGATCACCAGGCCAAACGTCTCGCGCGCCCCGGCGTGCACCAGCGCATCGCTGGAGGCCAGCCACTGCGCCAGCTCCACGCTGTCGCGCCGGTACGGCAGCAGCGTGACATTGGTTGAGAGCCGCTGGGCGCGGCGCCCGCCGATCATGAGCAGATGGTAGGGCTGCCCCAGATGCGCAAAAGCGCGCAGCAGCACCGGCACGTTCTTCTCGTCGGTGAAGCGGCCGGCGTACACCAGCACCCGAGTGTGCCCCTGCAGGCCCAGTCGCTCACGCAGCCATGTGCCTCGGCGGCATGGGTGAAACACCGCCTCGTCGACTCCGAGCGGCTGATGCATCGTGTTGCTGACTCCGAGCTGGTCGAGCCAACCCACCATGAGACGGCTCGGTGCGAACACCACGTCGAATCGCTCGTACAACCCGCGCACGTAGTGTTCCGCCAGGCGCTCGCTCATCCTTCCGCCGAGGCGCCGGCCGAGGATGCGCGGCAGGTCGGAGTGAAAGAACGCCGCGCACGGAATGGCACGGCGGTGTGCCACTCGGCACACGGCCCAGGCCGGATGAAAGGCGTCTCCGGCCTCGAGCAGGTCGGGCTCCAGCGCATCGAGCAGCCGCGCCCAGCGACGCGGACTGAGCGGCAGACGGTAATTGAACGAGCCGGGCACCGGCATGCCCGCCAGCGTGGAGATCCCGCCCGGCTCCAGGTGCTCGATGCGGCCCGGCACGAGCAGCGTGTGCTGCCAGCCCGCCTGTGCGGCAAGCCAGGCGTGCTTGGCCGTCAGGTAGCGTCGCACGCCGCCGCTCGTCGGGGAGTAGAACAGGGTGGTGTCGACGAGGCGGCACGGGTGCATGGGTCACTCCATATCCTCGGGGCCCGTCCCCCCTGGGCGCATTGCACGCCCCCCGTCGTGGAGTGTCAAGAAGCCGCTGGCGCGGCCGTTACGCGGCCGACTGGGTCCGCCGCCGACTGCCGCTGCGCAGTGCGAGGCAGGCCGAGATCAACTCGTCGGCACTGCGGAAACGGTTTTCGCGCTGCTTGGCGAGCAGACGGGCGAGCAGCGGCGCGTAGCCGCTCACCGCGGGCGGCAGCCGTGGCGGCGTGGCGTTGACGTGCTGCTGCAGCACTTCCATGGCCGTGTTGCCCACGAACGGCTTGCGGCCGGTCAGCATCTCGTGAAAGATGACGCCCAGGCTGTAGAGGTCCGAACGCGGATCCAACTTCTCACCAAGCGCCTGCTCGGGGCTCATGTAATACGGTGAACCGCGCAGCACGCCCGTGTAGGTGCTGTGGTGGCTGACATCCAACTGGCGCGCGAGCCCGAAGTCGATCAGCACGACGTTGTCGTTCTCGCGCAGCATGACGTTCGGCGGCTTCAGGTCGCGGTGCAGGAGCCCGGCCCGGTGCACGACGGCGAGCGCGCCGGCGATCTTCTCCAGGAAACGCAGCGCTTCGGACTCGGTCACCCCGACCTGCATGCGCGCCTTGAGGTCCCCGCGCGGGAAGAACTCCATGGCCAGGTATTCGTAGCCGTCCTCGATGCCGTGATCGAAGATGCGCACCACGGCCGGATCGTGCACCGCGAGGATCGCCTGGTACTCGCGCTCCAGCGCCTGCTTGGCGCGGTCCTCGCAGGGAACCTTGCTCACCTTCAGCGCCACGTCCGTGTCGAGCTCACGGCTCTCGGCGAGGTACACGATGGCCTTTTCCGATTCGCTCAGCCGCCGGATGATCTGGTAGCCGCTGATGGTCGGGTGAGCCGTGCTGACCGGGGCGGGCTGCGGTGGCGGGGGCTTGTCCGGTTCGGCTTCGGACATGGCCGATTCCGGGATGGCGGAATTCTTGAGCACCTGAAAGGCGAGATCGAGCGAGACCTGCAGCCGAGCCGGCGTGAGCAGCCGCTTGGGGAGGTAATCGGTGGCGCCTGCGTGCAGCGCCTGCACCGCCGTGAGCTCGTCACCGCCCTCGGCGAGCACGATCAGGACCGGGGCCGCTTCGTTGGAGCACAGGGCACGTGTCTGCGCCAGTCCCTCGGGTGCCTCCTCCTGGCTGCCTGAGCCGAAATCCGCCACCAGGATGAGCACGTCACAGGGGTGGTCCTCGAGAGCGCCGCCCTGGGTGGGGTCGAGCGTGTCGACGGTGACCTGGGGGTAGAGGATTCCGAGGTGCAGCCGCAGCCATTCGCGATACCTGGCATCGCGATCGACGATCAATAGGCGTACCGCTGCGGGATTCATGGGTCGGTCTGGGACCATGGACCAGCCTCGCGTATTTGTCGCGGACGGCGGGACGATTCTGTGAATCAGGTCATCCGCCGTCCGGCGTTATGTGATGCGGCGGGCGCGGATAGGCTCAGCGCGGCAGCAGGAACTTTCGGCCCTGGTACGACAGGACGACCCCGTCGGGCCGAATCTGCACGACGGTGACGCCGTCGGTCAGCGAATCGCCCTGGTGCAGCTTGTGCATGTTGATCATGACGAAGCGCTTGCCGGGGTCCGGGTCGTAGACGTGCAGATCCATGTGCAGTGGCGGCAGCTGAGCACCAGGGCTTGCGGAGATCTGGGCATAAAGTGGCAGGCGGCCCGTGGCCGCCGCCTCCGTCGTGGCCGGCGGCGGTTGCACCGCCGGCGCCAGGTCCCCGGCAGCGGCGGGGCGGGGCGGTGTGGCGGCCGGTTCGGCCGGGGCCATGGACGCTGGGACAGGGGATGCCGAGGCCGGCGTGACCGACACGCTGCCGGCGCCGGGCGGCGAGGCGGGTGCTACGGATACTGGCGTCAGGACGCTGGGCTCGATGCCTGCGGGAGGTGTCGCAGCCGCAGGGCGTGCCGCCGCGCGGACGGCGGCCGGGACCGGGCTGGGCCGGGCCGCCGGACGGCGCAGGAGCATCCAGATGAGAACGGTCCCGTTGGTGAGCAGCAGGATACCGATGACGATCGCCCAGATCGGCAGGCTGCGGCGTGGCGGGGCCACCCGCACCTCGAACAGCGCCGGTCCCGCCTGACGTTGGCGGGCATTTTCCGACTTCTTCAATGCATCGAGGATGAATGACATATCAGCCGCCGTTGGCCTGCGCGTCGAGCCGCGGAGCGTGGGGCTGCGCGAGCGCGCCGGATACCGCCACCTGAGTCTCGATCCCCGCGACGCCGTCGACCACCAAGCCGTGCGTGCGCTGGAAGCGTCGAACCAGCCGGACCAGGCTGGCATCGTACACGTTGTTCGCAGGGCCAGTCGGTTGCACGCCCTCGAGGTGCTGCAGACTCGTGCGCAGCCAGAGTACGCCGGCGCCGCTCATGCCGTCCGACAGGATGCGCAGCGATCCGTCGGCCGGGCGCCACAGCATCACGTATTCCCCCACCCAGTCACGCGACAGCGCGCCGAGTCCGACGCGGCTCGGTGAGGGCCCGAGATCCAGTGTCGCATGCGTGCGGTGCAGCTGTCGCAGGACGACGTGGTAGGTCTGTCCCGATGCGTCGGCCAGCACCAGGATGGCCGGGCGGTTGTAGAGGCGCAGCTGGCCCAGCGAGCCCTGGCTCTTCAGACAGGACAGGCCCTGCTGTGCGGCCCGCCGGCACGGATGGGTGGTCCCCGGATCGGGCAGACCCCACAGGGCGAACAAGCGGGTATAAGCCGCCTGCGAGGTGGCCTCGGCACCGTACTGCCTCAGCAGCTGATCGAGCGACTGCGGCTTGTGCGCGGGGTGCGCCGCAATGGTTGCCGGCGCGGTGCGCGGTGTCGGCGCGGGTGTCGGGACTGGCACTGTGTGTCCGTGTGCAGCCGCCGGGTCGTTCGGCGACAGCCACCCGGCGGGCGCGAACCGCCACAGCGCCAGACCCCCGCCTGCCAGCAGCAGTGCCGCGGCGGCGCCCGACCAGGCGATCCAGGGTCGCGCGGCGTGCCGACCGAAGACCTCGGTGCCGGCCTGGCGGACCAGAGTCGTGGTGACGCGGTGCCGGTCGAGCGAGTAGCCGCCGAGCAGCGCCCGGTCGCACAGGATGTTGATCACGCGCGGCACGCCGCCGGAGAGCCGGTGGACTTTCTGCAGCGCGCGGCGGCTGAAGATCTCGCTGGTTGCGCCGGCCACACGCAGGCGATGGCGCACGTAGGCCACCGTTTCGGGCGCCGAGAGCGGATCGAGATGATAACGACCGGTGATGCGCTGAGCGAGCTGGCGCAATTCGCTGCGGTCGAGCAGTTCGCGCAGCTCCGGCTGGCCGATCAGGATGATCTGCAGCAGCTTCTGCGTGTTGGTCTCGAGGTTGGTCAGCAGCCGCACCTGCTCGAGCACATCGGGGGCGAGGTTCTGCGCCTCGTCGACCACCAGCACGACCCGCCGACCCGCCGCGTGCGCACGCAGCAGGTAATCGTTCAGGATATCGACCAGGTCCTTCAGGCTTCCCGTGGCACTGTCCGGCACGCCGATGCCGAGTTCTTCGCACAGGGTGAGCAGGAACTCCGGCGCAGTCATGCGCGGGTTGAGGATCAGCGCGATCTCGGCGTTTTCCGGGATCTGCGCGAGCAGCGAACGCACGATGGTGGTCTTGCCCGTGCCCACCTCGCCGGTGAGCTGGATGAACCCGCCGGCCTCCTTGATGCCGTACAGCAGATGTGCCATCGCCTCGGCGTGCCGCTCGCTCAAGAAGAGGTAGCGGGGATCCGGGGTGATCGAGAAAGGCTTCTCGTTGAGGCCGAAGAACGACAGGTACATCGCTTACCGATCAGTCCAGCATGTTGCCACGGCGCAGCGCACGGCTGCCGAAACGCTCGCGTACCTGGTCGAGGGCGGAATCGAGCCGCCTCGCCCCGCCGTTCCCGGTGCGCTCGAACAGACCGAGCTGAGCTGCCGGCGCCAGCTCGCCCAGCACGACGCCCAGCAGGCGCAGTTTCGCACCCCGATGCTCGGCGAGCCAGCGGGTCAGCAAATCCCGGGCCAAATCGCGTACCGCACGGCCATCCTGCGTCGGCGGGGCGATGGCGCGCTGGCGCGTGAAAGTGGCGAAATCGTGGCAGCGGATCTTCACGCCGACCCGGCCCGTCATCAAGCCCTTGGCGCGCAGTCGCTCGCCGGCCTTTTCCGCCAGGCGGCACAGGTGCCCGTCCAGTTCGCGGGGGTCGTCGAGGTCGCGGGCAAAGGTGTCCTCGGCACTGAGCGACTTGTCCTCCACGTCATTCGACACCGGCCGCTTGTCGATTCCCGCGGCGCGCTCGCGCATGCGCGGGGTATCCCGGCCGAACAGTGGCCACAGGACCGCATCGGGTGCGGTGCGCAGATCGCGCAGCGTGCGCAGGCCGGCCGCCTCGACCTTCTCGCCCAGTTTGCGTCCAAGTCCGGGCAGGCGACGCACGGACAGCGGATCGAGCACCTCCCGGATCCGCTCGACGGGGACGAGCGTCAGCCCGTCCGGCTTGTCGAGATCGGAGGCGATCTTCGCGACCAGCTTGTTCGGCGCCACACCCACCGATGCGCTGAGTCCGGTGCGCGCACGGATCTGCTCCTTGATGCGCCGGGCAATGACCGGTGGCTCGCCGAGCAACTGGACGCTTGCGGTCACGTCGAGGAATGCCTCATCGAGCGACAGACCCTGCACCAGCGGGGTGGTCGCGCGGAATATCTCGAACACCTGCGCGGAGACCTCTCGATAGCGGGCGATGCGCGGAGGCACGCAGATCGCGGTCGGACACAGCCGCAGCGCGGTGCTCATGGGCATCGCCGAGCGGACCCCGAACCGGCGGACCTCGTAGCTCGCGGCCGCCACGACGCCGCGCGCGCCGTCATGGCCCACCACCAGTGGCTTGCCGGCAAGCTCGGGGTGATCATGCTGCTCCACCGAGGCGAAGAACGCGTCCATGTCGACATGGAGGATGGCGCGGTTCATGGCGGCAAGCGCCGGTCCCTGGCGATCAGAGCGAGAGGAAACTGTAGGCGACCGTGCTGGCGAGCACCGTCGCGCCGATGAGCAGGTAGGCGACGCCGAGGCCGGTCATCTTGCCGAGGGTTCGCCAGCGGCTCTGGCCGTACACGCGTCGCAACGCACGGTAGTAGTAGACCGGGACGGCGATCGAGACGAGGAAGCTGAGCGGCGCGGTGACGGCTCGCGAGGCGGTGAGCATCCCGGCGATCGCAACCAGCCCGAACAGCACGAATAGAAACGCGTGGTTGTGCACCAGAAACAGCAGGTGCTCGACGTAGTAGCGCCGTGGCCTGCGGTACAGCGGCACCATGGCGAGTGCCAGCAGCGGCAGCAGCAGAAACATCGCCCGCTCGTAGTTGCGTCCGAGCGCGGCGCCGAAGCGCTGAATGCCGCCGGTTGCGGTCACCGCAAGGCAGCTGTGCTCGAGCCGGTGCCCGAACCAGGGCGAGACGTGCGCGCCGGCGGCTGCGGTACGGGCGCAGAGCTGCTGGGGGTGCACGATTGCCGCGTTCGCCGCCGGCGCACCGGCTCGGATCGTCGCCGGCTGCACGGAGTAGTGGAAGGTCTTGCCATTTTTCACGACGTGAATCGTGGCAGGCGGGACGCGTGCGGCCGACAGCCCTGCGACCAGGAAGAACAGGAGGCTGACCACCAGGTAGAGGCGCACCGGCGGCAGATAGCGCGCCCGCCGCCCGTCGAGAAACTCCCGGGTGAGCAGGCCCGGGCGCAGCAGCAGCGCGTAGAGCGTCCGCCACAGTCTCGAGTCCGCGTGGGTGAGATCCTCGGTCGCCTCCTGCACGAAGTGCCAGAAGGAGTGCATTGGGTGGTCGTGATGGCGCTGTCCGCACTGGCTGCAGTACGGCCCGAGGAGTGCCGTGCCGCAGTTGGTGCACAGGAGGCCCGCCGCCCCGGCGCGCACGACCGGGACCCGCGCATCTGCGACTGCCGGCGGCACGACCGATGTGTTCATGCGAGCGCGGTCGAGGCGCCGGCGGGCTCGGAGTCCGCCAACGCCTGCGTGCCGAGCTCGTGCGGCGCGAAATCGTCGACGTGCACCAGGTTCATCACTTTGCGGTCGAAGGCGCGCAGCGCCTGCGCCTCCGGGTCGCTGATCAGGCCCGCCGCGAGCGCCTGCTCGATCTGGCCGGGCAGGTCGAGCGCAGTGATCCGGCCGGCTTTCACGCCCTCGATGCGGATCCGCTTCTCCAGCGGCTCCATCTGCAGCGCCATCTGCAGCGCCTCCTCGAGCAGTCCGAGCGGGTTGCCGGGCTCGACCGTGGTGTAGATGTACTCACCGAGCCGCTGACGCGTCGCCGAGGGCTGTGTGAGTCGTTCGGCGACCTGCCGTCCGAGCCGGTCGGATGGAGCGGAATAATGCCGGCCGCGCGGAAAGACGATCGCGCGCATTGCTCCGGCAAGCATGCGGTTGGGGAAGTTGCGCAAAAATCCGTGCAGCTGTTCCTGGGCATGGTAGAGCAGATTGCGGCAGGCCCACTCCACGAGGGGCAGGTCCTCCGCCGGACCGCCTTGATTCTCGTGGTGCTTCAGCACCATCGAGGCGAGGTACATCGCCGAGAGTACGTCCCCGAGCCGCGCGGAGAGGTTCTCCTTCTTCTTCAGATAGCCCCCGAGCGTCAGCATCGCCACGTCCACCGTGAAGGCGAAGGAGGCGCTGAAGCGCACGATGTGCTGGTAGTAGCGTGCGGTCGGACCGGCCACCGGGGAACGCGTGAAGCGGGCATGCGTCAGCGCCATGATCAACGAGCGCACTGCGTTGGAAATCGTGAAACCGATGTGGCCGAACAGCGCATGGTCGAATTCCTCCACGCCGCGGGCGTGGTCGGAATCTCGCGCCGCATTCATCTCGCGCAGTACGAACGGATGGCAGCGGATCGCGCCCTGACCGAAGATGATCAGGTTGCGGGTAAGCAGATTGGCGCCCTCGACGGTGATCGCTACGGGCACCGCCTGGTAGCTGCGCGCCAGGTAGTTCTTCGGGCCGAGGCAGATGCCCTTGCCGCCGTGCACGTCCATGGCGTCGTTGGCGACCTGCCGTCCCATCTCGGTGACGTGATATTTGAGCATGGCCGAGGGGACCGACGGCTTCTCGCCCCCGTCGATCGCACCGGCGGTGACCGAGCGGGCGGCGTCCATGGTGTAGGTGAGGCCGGCCATGCGCGCCAGCACCGCCTCGACGCCCTCGAAGCGACCCACCGGCGTGTTGAATTGCCGGCGGATGCGCGCGTATGCGCCGCTCGCCCACACCCCCGCTTTTGCGCCGCCCGTGGCGTTCGACGGCAGCGAGATGCACCGTCCGACCGAGAGCTGCTCGACAAGCATGCGCCAGCCGGCGCCGGCCATCTTCGTCCCGCCAATGATGAAATCGAGCGGTACGAACACGTCGTGGCCCTGGATGGGGCCGTTCTGGAAGGGGACGTTGACGGGAAAGTGCCGCCGGCCGATGGTGATGCCCGGCGTGTCGCGTGGAATCAGCGCACAGGTGATGCCGATGTCGACGGGGCCGCCGAGCAGCTGCTCGGGATCGAACAGCCGGAACGCCAGTCCGACGACCGTTGCGATCGGCGCGAGCGTAATGTAGCGCTTGGAGAAGTTCAGCCGCATGCCGAGCACTTCCCGCCCCTGCCACGCGCCGCGGCAGACCACGCCGGTGTCCGGGATCGAGGCCGCGTCTGAGCCGGCGCGCGGGCCGGTCAGCGCGAAACATGGCACTTCCTCGCCGCGCGCGAGCCGCGGCAGGTAGTGGTCCTTCTGCTCCTGCGTTCCGTAGTGGTTGAGCAGTTCGGCCGGACCGAGTGAGTTCGGCACCGCGATGGTCGAGGAGGCGGTCGCGCTGCGGCTGGCGATCTTGGTCAACACGCACGAGTGCGCATAGGCGGAGAACTCCAGGCCGCCATAACGCTTGGGAATGATCATGGCGAAGAAGCCGCGCGACTTGATGAACGCCCACACATGCGGCGGCAGATCGCCGCGCTCGTGCGTGATGTTCCAGTCATCGAGCATCCGGCAAAGCTCCTCGCACGGTCCGGCGAGAAACGCCTGTTCCTCGGCGCTGAGCTGCGGCGCTCGCGCCTCGAGCAGCTTGCTCCAGCGGGGCGCCCCGGTGAACAGCTCTCCGTCCCACCACACCGTGCCGGCCTCGAGCGCCTCACGCTCCGTCTGCGACATCGGCGGCAGGAGCCGCCGATACGCCTTCATGAACGGGCGCGTGATCAGCGCCTTGCGCAGGGGCCGCACGTTGAGCAGCCACAGTCCCGCCAGCGACAGCCAGAGGAAGCCTTTCCAGGTCGCCGCCGCGGCGTTGCTCTCGCCCAGGTAGCTGTAGGCGACGAGCAGCACGGTGAACGTCGCGGTGAAGGCGAGCAGCGAGAGGCGGCGGTAAGCGAGGTACAGCACCGCGACGATGAGGATCAGGGTGATCACACCGCCCGCCTGGGTCACGGCATAGCCGATGGCCACGGCGGCGATCAACGCCAGGAGTGCACCCAGCATGGAATCTCCTTCGTGCCGAGAGGGCTTGGGTGGAGTCGCGGCCGCAC
>JAJXWE010000500.1 GCA_021781775.1 Pseudomonadota bacterium
GTGAGGATCGGGCGACCCTCGTCGACCAGCAGCTCCTGATCGAGCCACCACAAGCGCAGTCGGGTGTAGGCGGAGCGGTCCGTCTCGTGGCCCACGGTGCGCACCATGCTGGTGACGTCATCGACCTGCCAGAGCACCTCGTACAGCGGCACCTCGTTGCGCTGGCCCTTGATCGGCGCGGTGTCGATCAGGCGGCAGGCCGCACGCCACTGGCTGGACAGCTGCGCGACCGTAGCCTCGGTGATGATGATCTGACCGGCCTTCGCCTGGCTGGTCATGCGGTTGGCCGTGTGCACGGTCGAGCCGAACACGTCCTCGGCCTCGAGGACCACCGGTCCGAAATGGCACCCGACGCGGATCGCGACCGGCTGACCGTCGACGCGCAGCTGGCTGCTCGTGCCAATCTGCTTCTGCATCTGGGCGGCGGCGTTCAGCGCCTCGTCGGCATTCGGGAAGGTCGACATGACCTCATCGCCCATGGTCTTGATCACCGTGCCGTGGCACTGCTCGGTCGCGCCGCGCATGACCTCGATGCACATCGACACCATGTCGCGCGCTCGCTGGTCTCCCATGCGCTCGTAGAGCCGGGTGGACCCGACCACATCCGCAAACAAGACAGCCAGCTCGGCATCCTGACCCGTCGATTGGGCGGTCAACCGCGCTCCCCCTAGTGTTGAATGTCCTGATTAGACATAAGTCTGGCCAAGGATTATACGCGAGGCGCGCTGGCGCGCTATGACGGGAGCCGCAAACCGGCTACGCCGCCGACACCCCCGGCTCCCGGGGCGAACGCAGGGCGGCAGCCGCGCGGCGGATCAGGCCGGCATCGGCCCCCGGCTTGCGCGCCCCCTCGCTCATCATCCGCCGGTACTCCCGCGCCCCCGGCTCGCCGGCGTGCAGCCCCAGCATGTGCCGGGTGATGCTGCCGAGCGAATGCCCCTCGGCCAGGCGGCGCTCGGCATACTGGGCCATGCGCTCGAGCAGCGCTTCCCGGGTCGGCGCGGCCGAACTCGGATCAAGAGCCCGCTGCAGTTCCGCGAGCAGCGCCGGGCGATGGTAGGCCTCCCGGCCGAGCATCACCCCGTCGCACCAGGCAAGCGCCGCCATCGCCGCGTCGACGGTGCGCATGCCGCCATTCAGAATCACCGGCAGACCGGCGAAGGTCTCCTTCAGGCGCCGTACCACGTCGTAACGCAGCGGTGGGATCTCACGGTTGTCCTTCGGCGAGAGTCCGCCCAGCACGGCCTTGCGCGCGTGGACGATCGCCACACGGGAGCCGGCCTCGCTCGCGAGCGTGACGAACTCCCGCAGCGCCACGAAATCCTCCTCCTCGTAGCGCTGCAGCGCGTCCGCCACGGAGCTGCGAGCGCCGCCCACGACCCCGATGCGCATCTTGACTGTCACCGGTACGCTCACCGCCCGGCACATCGCCGCGACGCACTCCGCCACCCGCTGCGGCTCGCGCATCAGGCAGGCGCCGAACGCGCCGCTCGCCACCCGATCGCTCGGGCAGCCGCAATTGAGATTAATTTCATCGTAGCCGGCCGCCTCGCCCCGCCGCGCCGCCTCGGCGAGCTCGCCCGGCTCGCTGCCGCCGAGCTGCAACGCAACCGGATGCTCCTCGGGATCGAACGCGAGCAGCCGCAGCGCATCACCGCGCAGGATCGCCGCCGCGGTGATCATCTCCGTATACAGCAGCGTGCGCGGCGAGAAGCCGCGCAGGAAGTACCGGCAGTGCCGGTCCGTCCAGTCCATCATCGGGGCCACCGCGACGCGGCGGTCTAACTTATTCATATCGATAGATTTTTTGTCGACAACCGGTCCAGTGACTGACTGGACCGATCCATCCATCCTGAGATATCTCTGCATGCCAATCGCTTGAATCATGAAGCTCTTCAGCACTCCAGTTTAAACGAGCTTCACTGGAGCGCGCCCGGCCGAATCCTGGGCGGATGCCAGCTGAAGGCTACGCGCAGTGGCCGTAGCCGCCCGGTACTCGTGCCAAGCGGCGCCTTCTACTCTATCAATTGGCCGCCTTCCTAATTACAACTGGCCGCACCCTTCCGTGATTGGATAACCCTTCGTGTCTCCCCGGTTCATCGAGCAGCCTGTGCAAGAAGCCCTGTCTGATGCGCGCGTGGTGCTGATCACAGGGCCGCAGCAAGCGGGCAAGACGACACTGGCGGAAAAGCTCGCCAATAGCGAGAGGCCCTTTTTGACCCTGGACGATCAGACGACCCTCGACACGGCGCGGGCCGATTCGGTGGGCTTCGTTCGAGGTCTCGATCGGGCAGTCATCGATAAAATTCAACGCACGCCGCAAGTTCTGCTGGCCATCAAGCGCAGCGTAGACACGGACAAGCGCCCAGGCCGCTTTCTTCTGACCGGTTCCGCAAAGCTCATAACGCTGCCGCAGGTCGCGAATTCGCGCGCCGGTCGCATGGAGATCGCAGAACGCCTCCCGCTCTCTCAAAGCGAGCTTCCCGGCCGCCGCTGCGAATTGCTCGGACGAGTTCTGCGAGGAAAGCCTCC
>JAJXWE010000501.1 GCA_021781775.1 Pseudomonadota bacterium
ATGGCCTCGAGAAATCTCATCGACCGCCGCTCGAAGTTAAATCCCTGCAGATCCGCGCCGTAGTAGTACTTGCCGGCAATCACCGGGTCGCCGACGAACGCCTCGATCTGCAGGCCCGCATCAAATGTCTCGAAATACTGCCGCAGATCCTGCAGCGAGCGACGAGCGGCCTTAACGGCCGGCCACGCATCGATGAGTCCGCGCAGCACCACGGGGCGGCATGGTTCGAGAATATCGCGATGAAACTGCTCCACGCCGCTCAGATCGCGGCCGGCGATCTCCCTAGGGGCGCGTGCCATGCGAAATCCCTCGACCCGGCGGTGCGCTCAGCGCGCCGCGGCGTCCGGTGCGACAGCCAGGCCGGCGGTGCGCTCGAGCAGGCGCGCGTTCTTGATCCGCGCCATCTCGCGCACCTGCTTCAGCGAGGCAATCATGAGCTGGATCAGCGTCAGGTAGCCGCGCCGAAACAGCTCCAGCACCACGGCATCGGGCAGCCTCGCCAGCATATCCTGATTGATGGTGTAGAGGCCTTCGCACCTGCGCAGCGTACCGTCCTCGAATTCCACCTCAATGTCGATCGGTTCGATCAGCTGCAGTTCCAGCAGTCGGGTGATGAAGATCCGGGTGCGCTCGATGCCGGGCACCAGATCCTGAAAGGCCCAGATGATGCTCTGCAGATAGCGGCTCGGCTCGCCCTGCGCACTGAACAGCGGCTTGCCCTCGCCGGCGGCAACCCGCGGATGATCGAGGTCGATGGCCAGCTCCGGGCCTTGGGCGTAAAACGGCTCGCGCTGCAGGCTCAGCGGTCGGTAGAACTGCGCATCGCGCCGCCAGTCCTCGAGGAACTGATTCTCCCCCTCGACGAACCCGAGCATGGCGCCGCAGAAGAACTGGCCGGTCTGCGCCTCTTTGCCGAACAGGATCGGATAGTGCACGAGCAGATGCGGGAATTCATTGACGATCACCTGCACGAAGTGTCGGTTATCGCCGTATGCGGCCGAGGCGCGGGCGTCGATCTTCAGCTCGCGGTGAGCTTCTTTGCTGAGCGGTACGATGTTCGTCATGGCGGCGGCAATCAGATCGGCTGCAGACCGTACTGGTGAATCTTATTCAAGAGTTCGCGGTTCGTGGGCAGCCGCGCGCTGAGCTCACCGATCATCTTCTCATTATCGTGCACGCACCGCAGCGCGGTCGCCGCGGTATCGACAGTCTCCTCGGCCGCCACCTCGGTCTTAAACCCCATGCCGTAGAGCACGTACTGGTAGCTGGCCGCCGGGAAAACCTCCTCCAGCCGGTCAAATTCGTCGTAGAACCACGGCGACTGATAGCGCCAGAGCGTCAAGAGCTCCCGCAGCCGCTCCGGCACGGTCGCCGGATCGCAGTTGTCGCGCCAGAATGCGCTGTCGGTGCGCCGGGTGAGCACATAGTGCAGCTTGAGAAAATCGATGATGCGGCCCCAGCGGTACATCGTGGTCTCGTTGAACCGCTTCGCCACGATGTCCATGATCTCGCGGCGGGCCGGTAGCTGCTCGGCGAGCAGTTTCGCCGACAGCTCCACCAGCACGATGGCCGAGGACTCAAGCGGCTCCAGAAAGCCGCTGGCCAGCCCCACGGCCACGCAATTATTCTTCCAAAACGTGTCGCGGTGTCCGGCGTGGATCGGAATCTTGCGCACCGGCAGATCCTTGTGCGCTGGCCCGATGTAGCGCAGCAGCGTCTCGTGCGCGGCCTCCTCGCTGGCATGCCGGCTGGAGTACGCGTAGCCGATTCCGCGCCGCGTCGGCAGACAGATATCCCAAGTCCAGCCCGCCTCGTGGGCCGTGGAGATGGTCTGGGAGGCGAGGGGCGCATCGGGTGAGTCGTATGGCACCTGCACCGCGAGCGCCGTATCGCAGAACAGGATGTCGCCGCACTCGCGAAAGCCGACACCGAGCGTCTTGCCGATCAGCAGTGCAGCAAAGCCCGTGCAGTCGACGAATAGATCGCCATCGATCTGCCCGGCCTGGCGGGTCATCACCCCTTCGATGTCCCCGGATTCGCTCTGCCGCACGGACTCAACGTCTGCGAGCACGTGGCGGACGCCGAGTTTCTCGCAGCAATGACGGGCGAGAAACACGCCCAATTTGCCGGCATCCAGATGGTAGGCGTAGTTGGCTGGCGCCCGGTACTCCCCGTGCGCGATGGTCTTCGGGGCAAGTCCGGCGTCGCACAGCCGGCCCTGCGGAGTCACAAAGTCACAGAAACTGACGGCGCCTCCGGCCTGAAGCCAGTGCGGCACCAGGTTCACCCGGCTGAAGCCCTGGGGAACCATGAGGGGGTGGTAGTAGGCGTCATCCGGCTCACCGGTTGTCCAGCCGACGAACTTCGCCCCCTGCTTGAACGCCGCATCGCATTCGCGAAACAGCGCGGTCTCCGATACGCCCATCCGCTCCAGCGTCGAGCGCATCGTCGGCCACGTGCCCTCCCCCACGCCGATCGTCCGGATCTCCGGAGATTCGACCAGCGTGATCGAAAGGCCGCCCGCCTTCATCC
>JAJXWE010000502.1 GCA_021781775.1 Pseudomonadota bacterium
GCTCCCACAGCCAGCCGCCGGCCACGTACCGGTACTGGCGCAGCAGGCAGACTCGCCGCTCGGCATCGATCGCGACCGCCACGGCGCCGCCCGGATGGTGGACGACCTCGAGCGTGGCCTGGTGGCCGTTCGGCAGCCGCACCTCGTCGGTCGTGAGCGAAACGATGCGGCCACGGTAGTGCACGGTCTGCTTCGGGGAGTCCATGCGGGGGAGGGTAGCACCGCAAGCCGGGGCGACGCGATACAGTCTGTTACATTTCGCTGTGCAATAATCCGACCGGTCATGATGACGAGTGCGACGCGAGAGAAGCCCGGCTCCGGGCAGGCTGTCTTTGTCCATGCTGGCTGGCGTTGCGCCAGCACCTACGTGTGGAGCCGCTTCCGGGTTCTGCCGGCGACCACGTGCTACTACGAGCCCTTCAGCGAACGGCTCGCGCACATCTCCCCGAAGCGTCTCGAGCGCGATACCGCGCAGGGATGGAACTCCCGCCACCCGCCGCTCGCCTCGCCCTACCGGGCTGAATACCGGCCCCTGCTGCGGCACGTGCTGCGCGGCGTGCCGGGCTATTGCGAATCCTTCGCCGTGGAGCGCTATTTCGCGCAGGATGGTGCGCGGCGCGAGGCGGCCTATCTGCAGCGCCTGATCGCGCATGCCCACCGGCGCGACTGCGTGCCGGTGCTGGGATTTTCCCGCTCCCTCACCCGGGCGGCGGGTCTGAAGGCGCAGCTCGGCGGCTACCACATCGTGCTGCGACGCAACGCGCCGCAGCAATGGCTGTCCTGCCGCAGCTACCGACTGGCCGGCACGCTGCCGTATTTCGAGCTGTGCCACTTCCTCATCCTCGCCCTCGCGCCGGCCGACTCGCCGGCCGGTCAGCTCGCTGCCGGCCTCGGCGTGCCGCGGCTGCCGCGCTGGGTGCGCGGCTTCAACCGGCAGCTGGAGGCGGTGCGCGCGGCGCTCGGTTCGTGGAGCGATGAGCGTTCCTACCAGGCCTTCATTGGGGTGTATCTGCTCTCGCAGGCGGTGGCTGCGCCGGCGGCCGATCTGCTGCTCGACGTTAACCGGCTCGCGGAGTCCGCCCCGTACCGGGAGGGCGTCAGCGCGCGCGTCCTCTCGGCCACGGGGCTGGCAGTGGATTTCAGCGACGCCCGCACGCCGCGCCACGACGCCGAGCAGGTCGACGTCGATTTCGAGGCCGTGGAGCAGGACATCCGCCGGCGGCTCATCGCCTACGGGGTCGCGCTGAAGCCGCTCGGCGCGGTCCGTCACGCCACGGCAGACGTCCAGTAATCGTCCGCGACGCACACTGGATGGCGCCGCCGGCGATGCGTGGCGGCAGTGCAGACGATTCCGTATAGTCCGACTCGTCATGTCGAGCGCGTCCCACCTTGCCCGGCTCAACGAGCCGCAGCGCCGGGCGGCTTCCTTTGGTGAGCCGCTGCCCCGCGGGGGCGTACGCTGCGGTCCGCTGCTGATCGTCGCCGGAGCGGGCACCGGAAAAACCAACACGCTGGCGCACCGCGTCGCACACCTGCTGCTGCACGGCGTCGACCCGGCCCGCATCCTGATGTTGACGTTCACGCGGCGTGCTGCGGCCGAGATGCGCCGCCGCGCCACCGACATCGTGCGCGCCGCCTCGGGAGGCTCGGCTGGGGAGCATCTTGGCTGGAGCGGTACCTTCCACGCTGTCGGCAACCGCCTGCTGCGCCAATACGCGTGTGCGCTGGGACTCGACCCGCAGTTCACCGTGCTCGATCGGGGCGATGCGGCCGACCTGCTCGATGCGCTGCGCCAGGAGCTGGGGCTGGCGAAGAAGGAGCAACGCTTCCCGCGCAAGGACACCTGCCTGCAGATCTATTCCCACCGGGTCAACACCCAGCGCCCGCTGCGCGCGACGCTCGAGGAGCAGTTCCCCTGGTGCCTGCGCTGGGAAGAGGAGCTGACACGCCTGTACCGTGCCTACGTCGAACGCAAGCAGGCCGGGAGCCTGCTCGATTACGACGACCTGCTGCTTTACTGGCACGTCCTGATGAGCGATGCGCGCCTCGCCGCGCTGGTCGGCGGGCAGTTCGACCACGTACTGGTCGACGAATACCAGGATACCAACACGCTGCAGGCCGAGATCCTGCACGCGCTGAAGCCCGACGGGTCCGGCGTGGCGGTGGTCGGCGACGATGCGCAGGCGATCTACTCCTTCCGCGCCGCCTCGGTGGAGAACATCCTTGCCTTCCCGGAGCGCTTCACACCGCGCGCGGATGTCATCACGCTCGAGCAGAACTACCGCTCCACGCAGCCGATCCTCGATCTTGCGAACGCGGTGATGGCCGAGGCACCGCGGCAGTTTCGCAAGGACTTGAAGGCAGCGCGCAGCGGCGGAGTGCGGGCGGAGCTGCTCACCGTCGCCGATCTGCGCGAGCAGGCCGAATCCGTCTGCGAGCAGGTGCTGCGGCGCCGCGAGGCCAACGTGCCGCTGAAACGCCAGGGCGTGCTGTTTCGCTCCTCGAGCCACAGCGACGTGCTCGAGATCGAA
>JAJXWE010000503.1 GCA_021781775.1 Pseudomonadota bacterium
CCCGCCCGCCACGAGACCACCGGAATACCAATGATGCCGCCAAGATTGCCACCGGTATTGAGGACCCCGCCGAGCAACATCGAGTCCCCGCGACCGACTGCCATCGAAGTGGCCCAGTACGCCGCCTCATTGAGTTCAATGCACCCGAAGCACAACGTCAGTGCCGACACGGCGACGTAAGTGTTTCCGGTCTGCATCACGACGAGCAGCAGCACTCCTGCGAGCGGCAGCGCGACGAGCGGCACGGCCCGGAACCCCCAGCGCGGACCCAGCACCTGGCATAACCGGCCAGTCAACAGGCCACCGATGCCGGCACCCAACCCTCCGGCAATGGGCGGAGCCATCGAGACCCAGCCGCTCTCCAGGATGGGCATGTGGCGTTGCTGAATGAGATAGAGAAAGCACCAGTTATAGATAAGATAGAAGGCATAGTTCATCGCCAGATACGATAGCGCCAGCAACGCCGTGTTCCGGTGCCCGAGCACGTGCAACAGGCGCCGCATTGAGATCTTGCTATCCGGCGCGGTATTGGCCAGCTCACCGAGTTCGCTCAACTCGACACTGCTCACCGCCGGATGCTCTCGCGGCGTGTTGCGTGCGTACCAGGCCCACAATGCGACGGCCACCACCACCGGCAGACTCGACCACGCAAGGGCGCGCTGCCAGCCCACGGTCTCCATGAGCACGGCGATCAGCGGTGGGGTGAGCGCCGAACCGATATTGAGGCCCATAGTTTGAGCGCCCTGCACCAGCGCCCACTGCCGCGCGGGAAACCACGACTCGAACACGCCGTTTGAGACAGGGAAGATTCCGCCTTGGGCCGCTCCGAGCAGAAACTGTGACCCGACCAGCATCACAAACAGCAGCGTCCCGCCGAACAGCACCGGGCTGAACGGCACCGCTATCGTGGCGAGGAATGCGACGACACCGAACAGAGTGAAGGCAACCCGCGCCCCGAGCACTTGGCCGAGCAGCCCGCCGGGAATCTGAAACACCGCGTAGCCGACGACAAAGGCCTGCTCGATCCAGCCGATCTGCAGCTGCGTGAGGCGCAGGTCCGGCATCATCTGCGCCGCAGCGATGGTCACACTGCTGCGCTGCGCATAGGCGAGCAGGCCGAACGTGAACAGGAATCCGAAGATTCGCCAACGGATTCTCGGCCGCGCCCAGTGCGTACTGGATGACATCGGCAGGCATCATGCACAGATGTGATGAATGAGCGCAAGGAACCGACCCGACCGACCGCGCGGATGCGTCGCATCGCATGCGTCCAGTGCGACGTGTGGTTGACGGCCACCCTGGGCTATTGTACGATCGTTTAACAGCTACTTCGCCGCACGCCGGAGTGCCGCTTCTATGAGACCGCAGCTTCGCGTCGTTCCGGACCATCTCATCAACCCTATCCTGGACGAGGCCAAGAAAATTCTCGCCGAGATCGGGATCGAAGTTCGTGGCGCGCCGCTGCGCGAACGTCTAGTGGCACACGGTTTGAAGATGGCGCGAACCGCCGACGATGCTCAACGGGTATTGTTTCCGCCGGAAGTGGTGGACCGGGCGATCGCAACCGTGCCGAAGCGCTTCTCGCTCTACGACCGCAACGGGGCGCCCTACACGGAACTCGGCGGCGACAAGGTGCACTTTGTTCCGGGCTCAAGCGGTCTGAAGATCCTCGACCATCGCACCGGTGAGGCGCGGCTGTCCAACACGCGCGATTTCATCGAGTACGTACGTGTCGGCGACGGTCTTAAGAATCTCGGCTATCTTGCGACCGCATTCTCCACCAACGACATCGAGCCGATGGTCTCAGACGCTTGGCGACTGTATCTGCTGCTGACCAATTCGCTGAAGCCAGTGGTCTCCGGGGCGTTTTCCGAGCACGGCGTGCCGCGCATGGCCGAAATGATGCAGTTGTTCCGGCGTGACAAGAGCGATCTGATCGCGCGCCCGATGTCGATCTTTACGGTCACGGCGACGGGGTTCTACCGCTACAGCGAGGACTCCTGCCAGAACCTGCTCGACTGCGCGGAATTCGGCATTCCCGTGGAAATCGTGCCCGTGACATTGATGGGCCTGATCGCTCCCGTGACCCTCGTGGGGGCGACCGTCATGCACATTGCGGACGTGCTCGCAGGGCTCACCATGGCGCAGATCATCAATCCGGGAACACCGATCCTATTCGGCGGCGCTCCGGCCACATTTCATATGAAGACGGCCATGTCACCGATGGCGGCCATCGAGACGCTGCACCTGAACATGGCCTACATAGAGATCGCCAAGCATCTCAACATTCCGACACAAAGCTACATGGCCCTCAGCGAGGGCAAATTCCTCGACGCGCAGGCCGGAGCGGAAACCTTTGCCGGTGCGCTGCTGGCCGCAGTGGGTGGGATCAACTCCGTCTCCGGCCCCGGGATGCTCGACTACGTCCTCACCTTCAGTCTCGCCAAGCTCGTCTTCGACGACGAGCTGTGTGGCCAGGCGCTGCATTTCTGCCGTGACTTCGCGCGACTTGATTACTTGCCGACTCG
>JAJXWE010000504.1 GCA_021781775.1 Pseudomonadota bacterium
GGAACACCCTGCGGAAAGCGTTAACTCACAGGCGTTCTTCCCCCTCGCGCGTAGGTGCGGAGAATGCGGCTTCAGTAATGGCGTGACTGGAGCAGACGATGCGCAAGATGAGTGGGCGACGGAGTGAGGAGGCTTGGCGTGAGCTCGTGGCGCGGCAGGTCGACAGCGGAATGTCTGTTCAGGCCTTCTGCGAGCGGGAACGGCTGAACCTGAATACGTTCTACGGCTGGCGCTCGAAGCTGCAAGCGAGAACGGCGGTGAACGCAGGTAAAGCATCGGCGAGCAAGGCGAAGGTGAGTGAACCGGCGGGAGGGTTCATTGACCTCGGATCGCTCGAAGGCAGCGCGTCGCGATACGAGATCCGGCTCGACCTCGGCGGCGGCGTGGTGCTGCAGGTCGTGCGCGGCTGATGTTTTTCCCGGAAGGTCGAATCCGCGTGCATTTGTACGGACAGCCGTGCGACATGAGGAAGTCCTTCGATGGCCTGCAGGCGCTGGTGCGCCACGGACTGCTGGCTGATCCGACCGATGGCGGGCTCTACGTGTTCATCAACCGGCGCGCCACGCAAATGCGCGTTTTGTACTTCGACCGGTCTGGGTTTTGCATCTGGGCGAAGCGGCTCGAGGCGGGCCGTTTTATCAGCGACTGGTCGCGGGTGCACACGCAGGAGATGGATTTCACGGGCCTGAAGATGCTGCTCGAGGGGATCGAGCCGGTGCGTGTTCGCAAGCGTTATCGACTGCCGATAGAGTTGCAAAAACCAGATCCAAACAGTTCCTGAAGCAACTTCAAGTTGTTATAATCGCACGATGACAAAGGCGGTGCGCACGGGTCCTGAGAGCGAGGCAGATATGGCCTCCTGGAGCGCCCCGCAGTTCATCGAACTCATCCAGTCACTGACGGCCACCATCGAGTCCCTGCAGCATCGGATCGAGTGGTTCGAGCGCAATCTCTTCGGCACCAAGAGCGAGCGGTTGCGGGTGCTCGAGAACGCCCAGCAGCTCTCTCTTGGAGAGGTTCTCGCCCCGCCCGAGGCACAGGCGCCCGCCAAGGAGCGCCCGGTCGCCGGCTACACGCGTCGCAGCACTGCGCGCGATGCGGCGGCCGAGGACACCGAGAGCGTACCGTTTTTCGATGAGGGCCGCGTCCCAGTCGAGACGATCGAACTGAAGCCCCCGGAGCTCGAGGGTGCCGAGGCCGGCGAGTTCGAGGTCATCGGCCAGAAGATCACCTGTCGCCTGGCGCAGCGCCCCGGCAGCTACGTCATCCTGAAGTACGTACGCCCGGTGGTGAAGCGCCGAGCGACGCAATCCATCCACTGTCAGCCAGCGCCGGCCGGGGTCATCGAGGGCAGCCGTGCCGATGTGAGCTTCCTGGCCGGGCTCCTGGTGGACAAGTTCGCCTGGCACTTGCCGCTGTATCGCCAGCACCAGCGGCTCGAGGACGCCGGGATCACGGTGAGCCGTCCCTGGCTGACCCAGATCAGCCAGCGCAGTGTGGGGCTGCTCGAGCCGATCTACGACGCGCAGTTCGCCTCGATCCGTGCCAGCCGCGTCAAGGCCATGGACGAGACTCCGGTCAAGGCTGGCCGCAAGGAGCGCGGCAAGATGCGCATCGCCTACTTCTGGCCCGTGTACGGTGGTCACAACGAGGTGTGCTTCCCGTACTTCCCGTCGCGCGAGGCGGCCAACGTGTATACAGCGCTCGGTGAGCATCCGGGCTCGGACAATGTGCTGTTGACCGACGGCTACGCCGCCTACGCCAGCTACGCCAAGAAGGTGGGCATCACCCACGCACTGTGCTGGACGCATGCGCGCCGGGAGATCTTCGAGGCCGAGTCGGCCGATCCCGAGGGGGTGCGCGAAGGACTGCGTCGCATCGGTGTGCTCTACGACATCGAAGACCATATCCGCGAGCACAATCTCACGGGAGAAGCCAAGCGGCTGCATCGCTTGACGCACAGTAAGCCACATGTTGATGCGTTCTTCGACTGGGTGGATCGAATACTCGAGGCGCACGGGTTGCGCCCGAAGAACCCGTTCATCAACGCGCTGCATTA
Organism: Pseudomonadota bacterium; assembly: GCA_021781775.1. Taxonomy (GTDB): domain Bacteria; phylum Pseudomonadota; class Gammaproteobacteria; order Steroidobacterales; family Steroidobacteraceae; genus 13-2-20CM-66-19. The sequence continues at coordinate 2,060 of JAJXWE010000504.1, forward strand.
CGCGCGGGAGCGGCGTGCAGGACTTGAGGTGTTCCTGACAGATCCCGACGTCTCGCCCGATACGAACCATCTCGAGCGGGCCCTGAGAGTCATTCCAATGGGACGCAAAAACTGGAACTTCTGCTGGACGGAGCTCGGAGCGAAGCACGTCGGCATCGTCCAGTCGCTAATCGTGACCTGTCGGTTGCACGGGATCGATGTCTACACGTACCTCGTCGACGTCCTGCAGCGCGTCGCAGAGCACCCGGCATCCCGCGTTGCCGAACTTACCCCGCGCCTCTGGAAGCGCCACTTCGCCGCGGATCCGCTGCGCTCAGCCCTGCACACCCGAGTCGCATAGTCCAGACGCCGGATATTTACCGGTTACGGATCAGGCGCAGCCTGGTCTCGTTGGCTGCGACGAAGTCGCGGGCCACGACCGAGCGATGCACCGGGTGGCCATCCACGATCAGATACAGCTTCCCGGTC
>JAJXWE010000505.1 GCA_021781775.1 Pseudomonadota bacterium
CAGCGTCGTCACGGTCAGCATCAGCGGCGTTCCAATCTCATGTAAACGGGATGACGGGTGCGCAGGTTGATCTGCGCCTCTAGCGCAAATGCCTCGCGCTGCAGGCGCGCTGCCGCGCCGCCCCAGGATACCGGCGAACCGGCTGTTTTAGGAGTCCAGCGGCATGCCTCACCGGCACCCGGCGGCGCCCTCATGGGCCGCCGCCGGGTGCGGTGCCGGGCGATGGCGGACGTTTCGGCGGCTGATACACCCCGGCCGCCCGGGCGATGAGCAGGTACTTCTTGAACACCCGGTTCGTCTCTTCCTCGTGCTCGCTCACCGTTGAGCGATCAACCGGGTCGAAGAAGCAGGTCGGATCCTCCTGCAGGTAGTCCCCGGTGCGGAAATACGCCATCGCCCGGCAGCCACCGCAGGTGTACTGATAGCGGCAGCGGCCGCAGCGTCCCTTCAGACGCGAGCGGTCGGTGATGTCCGCAAACAGCGCGCTCGACTCGACCAGCGCATCGAGCGGCAGCTCGCGCACGTTACCGGCACTCAGCGCATCGAGCAGCACGGGACAGACGGAGACCTCACCTTCCGCATTGACGGTGAGCCAGGTGCCCGCCCAGCAACCAATCGCCGGATTTTGCGGCACCGTGTTGTTGCGCGCCCCGCCCGAGACCTGCGCGTGCAGCTCCGGGGAGAGGAAAAACGGCGTGTAGCTCACGTAGCCGTGCGGATTGCGGCGCAGCGCAGGATGAAAATGCTCGCGCAGATCGTCCCGGTCGAACGCCATCTCCCCGAAGCACTGCGCGCCGGAGCCGCGCGGCACCAGCGGGGAGCGGTTGTAGGCGATGTTGTTCTTGACGATGAACTCGATGGTCTTCTCGAAGCTCTGGGTGTTGTACTTGCCGATCGTGACGACCACGTGCTGGCCGAGCCCGAGCTCGACGCAGTCCTGCAGCACCCGCAGCGTCCGGTCCGACTCGTTGTCGCGGCTCCAGCGGTTCTCCTCGTCCACAGCATTCAGCCCGACCACGATGCGCGCCTGCCCCTGGGTCACCGCGCGGATCTGCAACAGACGCTCGCGGGTGAGCCTCTTGCAGTTGCTGAGCACCGAGCATTTGTAGCCGAGCTCGACGGTCAGTCGCAGCAGCTCGAGCGCGTCCTTGCGCAGCAGGAACTCCCCGCCGCTCCAGCCGATGGTGTGCACGCCGAGGCGGCGGGCCGGCAGCAGCATGCGCGCGCGGATTTCCTCCAGCGTCAGCTCGCGCAGCACGCTGCGGCGCACCTTGCGCGCATCGTTGCTCCCGGTCATGCAGAACGGGCAGCGCAGGTTGCAGCGTCGGGTGGCCTCGAAGTACACGACCTGAAATTGATAGTGCGCCATGATGTCCTTTCGGCGGCCGGGCGGATGAACGGTGCCGCCGCGAATGTGTTTATTCCGCAGGACAACACGAGTCAACTGACAGAGGGTTTCCAATAGACAAAAATCAATTTGCGCGCCACGCGCGATCTGGAGCGATGTCCCTGGGCGTCTCCGGTCCTGCGCGCGAGCCGACCAGGCGCCGTCATGGCCGTGTTACTCTGCGGCTCGCCGGCGGACGGCGCGTGCGCAGAACGGACACCGTATTGCAGCCGAGCACACCCTCTAGGCAGACCCGGATATCCCCGGCACGCACCAGGGCAACGCTGAGCGCGCGAGCCGCGGGGTGCGTGCTGGCGGTGCTCGCCAGGGGAATCCATCCGGCCGATGCGGCGCAACGCCTCGCCGTCCGGGTGATTCGTGACGGCGCGCGGTTCGAGATCGCCACGCGCATGGCCATGCACGCGCCCCCATGGGCGGTGTTTGCCGCGCTGCGGGACTACACCGCCCTGCCGCGCTACAACCCGGATATTCGCCGCGTCCGCATCGAACCCACCGGCCGGCCCGGCCGCCTGCTGGTGACCACGACCTTTCACGCTTGCGTGTTGTTGCTGTGCAAGACACTCCGGCAGACTGCCCTGATGACGGCGACGCCGGCAGTCGATGGCGGCGTCATTCGTGCCGTGTTCGTGCCCGGACGGGGCGATTTCCGCGATGGCCAGGCGTACTGGCGTGTGAGTGCCTGCCGAGGCGGCCGCAACGCAACGTGCCTGCAGGTGCGCATGAGCCTGCGGCCCGCGTTCTGGGTCCCGCCGCTGATCGGCGCATGGCTCTTGCGGCGTCAGCTGACCCAGGAGGCGCGCCGGTCCGCTGATGGAATCGATCAGCTCGCCGCGAGCCTGCTCGCCCGCTGCGCCACAGCGTCCGGACAGAACCTGCCCCCGCCGGATTCTGCCAAGCCTGGGCTAAGGGTCGGTTGCCGCATACCCATCACCGGGACCCGATAGAATTTTTATCAATCATATAGATACGCTATCTTCTTGACGTACGGCCTGCAGGAGCGCTCGGACCACGGCCTGCCGACCTGCGCCGCGCACACCGACCGTCGGCAGATCAGCGCGTCTCCATGCCTGTTTCGCTCGGCGCGCTCTGCTCGATC